>JBEBWN010000353.1:0-4495 GCA_040392235.1 Taibaiella helva
AAATAATAGCCCACTTTATTTCCAGCCTGTACTTTTTCATCTTGTTAATTGATTTGTATTTCCAGAAGTATACTATCCTAAAAGCGCTTAATGTATAAGTTAATCAGCTCAATGAGGTATTCATCCTCACAAAGATAGTTTTTTTTATACTACATCAAATCTATTATATATGATTAACGAGATAAGGTCCATCTTTTAAATAGTACTCTCCTGCCGGAATAAAAGTTCTTTATATAACTTTAGCCCATAAATGGCCCATCTGATTGAACTTAGGACCTGCTAGCCTGAAAGACAATATATAATAATCTCTACAGTACCGTAGGAGCTGAATTACGGAACCGTAGCGCTTATACGCTCATACTGTTTCGGTAATAGCAATGCTCCCGGAAATTTTCCCGCTACTACTGTTTTATACCTCCGCTCTTCACGCTAGTGCTTATTGCTATAGCCACAGGTTTCACTTGCGGTTAAGCATATTAAAGCTCTTCTGGCATTTTCCTTGAACGCACATCATTTCCTGGAACGCAGTTTTGTACACCCTACCTATAAGGGTTAAAGCACAATGCACAGTAAATATTTTTTATTGGAAACGATTTGATCATAAATCTGCCTGTAGCTCATAATGATTTTTTTGTAAGCTGTTCAAGCCTTTCCCGGCTTGTGTTTTAGGCGATCTCTTATTTCCACGGATTGCATCCGCGGTTATGGAAATTTAAGCCCTCCGGGCTTATCTTGTAAACCTAATACTTTTTACAACAATTAGAGATCCACTCTATACAGCAGATGTGACGATACAGCAGCTATGGTCAGGAAAATGATAGAGGATTTTTTTTTACAATCTATACAAGGATCTGTCCATGTGGAAGAAATTGATATAAGCTCCCTAAGTAGGTAAAACGGCAATTATACCTTTTTAAGACCCGGTTGGCCTGGTAAAGTGGGTCCGGCAATCGACTTCAAATTTGTGTCCCTTATCTTTGCAGCATGAAAGAATGGAAAGTTATACAATCTGAACAGGATTTTCATACTCTTCTGGAACGGTCCGATACTGTAACACAGATTATTTTTAAAGACAGTACGACCTGTGGCATCAGCGCACACGCCCGGCACAGGCTGGAAGAAGGTTATGAAGCGATCGGAGCGATGGCGGATTTCAACTACCTGGATCTTTTGTCTTTTCGTTCCATATCCAACCTGATTGCAACGGAATTAGGCGTTACCCACCAGTCGCCCCAAATTATCGTTATCCGGAACCGGAAAGCCATTTATACCTCTTCCCACCATGCCATAAATCCCAGCGATATTGCAGGCCATCTTTAATGCTATCCCTGGTCGCGATATGCCCTCAAGATGTATGCGGGTATCCCCGGGCGGCACATATACATTAGATAATCTGCGCGGCCTCATACCCGGCGAGGTACGTATGCCAAAGCTATCTTCTGGCATCAGCCTGATATCCATTAAAGCAAACCCCGTGTTATTTAGTATATTGTGAACCGTTTTATATAATTCAGTATGCACCATATAAAGAATACAATGAAAACTTTAGGCTACCTGTGGCTTTTATGCCTTCCTCTTATAACCCATGCCCAGATACAGGTGGGCAGCAACCAAATTGCCACGGCCAACCGCCCCGGAAAAATCAAACCGGCAGAGTTGGAGCGGCTAAAGCAGACTACTACATTATTTACGTTTCCGTATAAGAGTTATGAAGACCTGGAAGCTTATGAAGCAGCTATACGGTCGGTGTGGACCTTAACCCCCTTTAAGGTGATCAAACCGGACGAAATGAAGAGCTTCATGGGCCAGGAAGGATATTCCTTTTTTTCCTTCGGTGGCTTTATAACCGTACGCGAAAATGCCGGCGCTAACAACATGCACCTGGCCTATGACCTGTGGTTACCGGGTAAAGGTGGAAAAGGAAGGCACTCTTATTTTGCCCGCATAATGATCTATCCCGACAACCAAACCTTCTTTACCGCCATGCGTAACGTGAACCGCCGAAAGGATGACTTCAGTTCAAGAATGCTGTCATTCGTCTATAACGATGCCGTACTGTATAACTGGGGCCCCGGATTTCTGAAGGGCTATCTCCGGAAAGTAAATGATCAATTACTGGCCAAAGACGAACGCGGCCCCTATTCGGAAGAAGCGGACAAACCTGCATTGGCCCGGCTTAAAACAGATACGCTGTACATTCCCGACTACGTGTTTATAAAATTCAATATGTTCGTAGGATCAGAGAAGAAAGACGAGGAAGCCGATGAAAGCGATCTGGGCAAAACTTATCCCTTCCCCGTAAAAATAGTGCCGGCTGAGGAATTAAACAAAATGATCCTGACTGCCCAAACGCCTTTCCTGTACCTGACCTATACTAAAAGCAGCACCGACAAATACATTAATGTATACAGCAGTGAAGGCAATCTCCTCTACGCCCGCTATACAGCCCTGTCTTACAATTTTAAATATAAAGATCTGGGCAAACTGGCTAAATTGATCGATTAACCGGCGCGGAAAATTTTTTGCCTAATTTTGATACCGGAATAAATCATTTAATCAACCACAAATACAACGTACTATGGCTTTACAAACAGGACAACCGGCACCCGATTTTACTTTACGGGATACGAATAAACAACCCGTACAACTCAGTGACTATAAAGGGAAGAATGTAGTTCTGCTATTCTTTCCCCTGGCCTTCACAGGCGTATGTACTGAAGAACTGTGTTCTATACGCGACAATATGAGCGTGTACAACGATCTGAACGCCGAAGTACTGGCAATTTCAGTAGACTCACTGTTTACCCTGGAAAAATTTAAAGCAGAACAAGGCTATAAATTTACCCTTCTGAGCGATTTTAACAAAGAAGTATCGCAGGCTTATGGTTGCCTGTATGAAGATTTCGTCCTGGAGATGAAGGGCGTGGCTAAGCGCTCGGCCTTTGTTATAGACAAAGAAGGTACATTACGATATGCAGAAGTGTTGGAAGATGCAGGAAAAGTGCCCGATTTTACCAGAATACAACAGGTTTTGCAAGAATTGAACCGATAAGTTTAACTCTGGAATAATTTTGCAGGCATAAAAGGGCTATGAATTGCTCTTTTATGCCTTTTCTATAATACGTACAGACAGTCTGGCTTAGCGCTAATGTTAAAGTAAAAACGCAAATTAAAAAGCTGCAATATCCTGTCAATAATTAACCAGGAGCTATTAAGTGAACAGATTGTGCCTATATGACGCCCTGTTTCCAAAGTCTTTATAATAATAGAGAGAATCCTTTTTCAGATCCGCGAAAACGGGGGTTTGATGGATTGGAGAGCAGTGAAGCAAAAATTTTTGTTAGTGTTTCCGTGACAAACAGGTTTTCCATGACAATTGTCTATTTTCGCAGCTTAATATTTTAAACCACAATATTATATGAAGAAGACTTTATTATGTTCTGCCCTGCTGGCTTCTTTTGGCTTTGCAGCCCAGGCGCAAACCATTACCAATGCCGGTCTGGAAACCTGGCGCGACTACAAAGTAGCTAAAGATCTTATTAACCCAGACAGCGTGGCGCTACAAGCTCCGGAGGCCTGGGTGGGTATTGACTCGCTGATTACTGGTCTGACCGGTATGGCAAAGTATGTCGGTATTATAATCAAACCGGTGCAGCAGGTTTTTAAATCGGAGAAAGCACATACTGGTACCTATGCTGCTCAATTAAAAAGCGCTGATTTGGGCGATACGCTCGGTGTTTTGCCTGGTGTACTGCTCAACTCTGCCGTTGAGATTAGCCTTGACGATATGCAGGGCGCAGACCCCAGCAATGTGCTGGATCTCGTGAAATTTACCGGTGGTACACCTGTAAATGCAAAGGTAGATACCGTTAAGGCCTGGATTTTACTGGAAGATAGCAACGAAGATGACGCGCTGATCAATGTTAGCCTTCTCAAAAAGGTTGGTGATTCTTCTGTAGTAGTCGGTGGCGGTACCTTTGTTATTAAGCCGGAGTATAATGAGTATACCGAAGTAGCCGTACCGATTACTTATACTTCTGAAGACGTGCCTGAAAGATTGGTTGTTTCTTTTGTGAGCAGCAATATTCAGGGAGATACAGCTCATGTCGGCAATACATTGTATGTGGATGACGTAAGCTTTACCTATCAGGGCGACGGAACTTCCATCGAGCAACCCCTGCTTTCCGAGAATCCCATGTTGGTATATCCTAACCCTGCCCGGGAACAGATGTATTTCAACCTGAATGCGAACGCTAAAGCCGAAGATTTCGAATTGGTTATTTTCGATATCGCCGGTAAAGAAATAAGCCGCGAAGTACTGCAACAGCAGGTTAATATTAAAAATGTTGCAGATTGGACAAGGGGTAATTATTTTTATACGCTGAGCAACAGCCGCACCGGGACTGCACAGCAAGGTAAATTCGTGTTAAAATAATTTCTTACATTTTTTCGAGTATAAAAGCCGGGCTATAAAAGGTCCGGCTTTTTTGCGGCT
>JBEBWN010000354.1:0-4489 GCA_040392235.1 Taibaiella helva
AAGACGCCTCCCTTTCACGGAGGAATCACGGGTTCGATTCCCGTACGTGGTACTGTTCGGGATTTTTCCGAAAAATTGACTGGGTTCATCGATTTTGATGAGCCCTTTTTCATTGCATTTCGATATGATATGGGGCTGTCTTTTTGTAACACCGCTTTTTCGATTGAATTTTTTTCATTTCTTATAAGTTGCGCTGTCAATATCATCGTTCATATACTTGGACGCTAACTTCTCGAACTTTTGGTCTATTTCAAAAATTTGCTTTTTGCGTTCAATTAAGATCTTTCGATTTTCGACGTGTGCCGCGTTGAGCAGTTCTTTTGACTTCGATGTTGTATAATCACCGACAACTCCGGCAATTGCAATAAGCTGGGACAGAGGCTACACTGCCCATAAGCATATTCCTCAATTTGGTATTATCAATATGAACTGTCGCTTGTACGGACCCGGTTCACGAATTATCGGCAATCTGCTCCCGGTATCTATCATGGTAGATGCCTTTGTGCTCAGCACCAAATTTGCCATGATACCTACCAATGGTATTTAGACGAAAAAATGATTCCCGGCGCTATAAACAGAACCTACACGGTTAGTGAAAACGGCGACTATACGATTGTGGTAAGCGATGTGGCAACCGGTTGTACGGATACAGCTACAATATATACTGTAACTAATATGATTGGGCCTTTAAGCAGCTCGCTTATAGCACTGTTCCTCGTAACCACCTTGAAAAGGCCCACCCTTTCCGGCAAAAGCGCGCAGTAAAATCTGAGTGCTTTTGTCGCTTCCATCTGTGTATCGAAGTATGCTCAAAAAATCTATGGCATACATTAGCTCAACATACTTTTCCACAGCACAACAAATTAGCTCCTTTATAACCCACCTATGCCTTGCACAAGAATAAGCAAGGTTAACAAAGTTTTTATCCGGTTCTCGTGCGCCGTGCAAAAGCGGTTGCTTTAAGCGTAGCTGTGTTTAAACCAAAGCATTACCAGCACAGGCGCGCCACTATGTAAACATAAATTTTTCTAAAAATTACCCTATTTAATGGGGTATTGTAATTTATTAACAAATGGAGATACCACTGATACCCTACCTTTATCCCGCAAGGTTAACGTATCACCTTCTTTCTTATCCTTTAAGAAATGTTTTATGAAACCGATCCTGGTATTATTTAGTATAGCGGTGCTTCTTTTCCTGAATTCCTGTATAGTGCATCGCAGCACAGGCAACAGTGGAAAAGTTCCGCCGGGACAGGCCAAAAAGATATATGGTACAAAATCCGGAAAACCTTTTGCCCCCGGGCAGCAGAAAAAAAGATAGATTCAATTAAAACAGAAAAATTATGAAAAAGCTTCCTTTGATTCTGGGATTACTTTGTGTATTGTGCCTCGCAACTACCATTACCTCCTGTAAAAAAGACGACAAACCGGGTGAAACCGGCAAGGGCACGGCAACCTTATATGTACACCTGACAGACGCTCCGGCGGCATACGATGCTGTTTTAATTGATATTCAGCAAATCGAAATCCACTCAGACGCTGGCGGCTGGGTAACATTGAGCCCGTTACGTCCAGGTGTGTACAACCTATTAGATTTAAGCAATGGTGTGGATACCCTTCTTTGCCAGGCTCAACTTCCTGCCGGAAAAATTTCACAAATGCGGTTGATATTGGGCGATAACAACGCTGTTGTGGTAGATGGGGTTACGGAGCCTCTTTCCACTCCTTCCACACAGCAGAGCGGGCTGAAACTGAATATCCATCAGGACCTGGCGCCCAATGGCTCATACCGTATCTGGATCGATTTTGATGCCGCACGTTCCATCCTGAAAAAAGGCAATGGCACTTACAGTCTTAAACCTGTTATCAGAACTTATACGGAGTTAACGGATGGCAGGATCAAGGGATATCTCTTGCCACCAGCAGCAAATGCCGTTGTATATGCCATTTCCGGCGTTGATACTTTCAGCGCTATACCAGGAATAGACGGCTATTTTATGTTTTGCGGATTACCGGAAGGAAATTATTCTTTATGGTTCGACGCGGAGGATATAACCCTCTATAAAGACCTGGTAATACCTGATGTCAGGGTTGCCTTCGGCATAATAAACGATATGGGTACTATAACACTGATCCAATAATCATCAGGTCATTTGCAAATACGCCCCTGGTGGACAATCCGGTCGCAAATTCCCGCCGCTTGTCTGTCCAGGGGCATTCATTTGATTAGAGCGCTATATTATAAGCGTCCATAAAGCAAAGGCATATACCCTTATACCATAACGAGTATATCGCTGTCAAAGGCAACCCGCTGAAACATGGGAACCTGCGCTTTCTTCGGTCGATACATAAAGGACATATCCGGAGCTATAAACAGGCTACCCTCTCGGGTAGTGTACAAAACTGTGTTCAGGGAAATGATGTGCGTTTAAGGCTATGCTAAGCCCGCTTTTTCGTCTGGTTATACTAGTGCCGGCATAACCGTAAGAAGTTTAGGCTTCAAGAGGAGAAGATTCCTTTCCCTTTCAGGAAAAGGAAGGGCTTTATATAGATTTAAAAGGGGTACGAAACTTTGTACACCCTACCCTTCGGAGCGATGCAGACACACTGGTGGCCAATAACAGCATTATGCATCCTGAACCGGAAATGATGCAAATTTGTAACCCGCGCCAAGAAGCAATGCGTTATGCCCGGCTGTTAGAAATTGTTTTCCCAAAGACCAGGTCGCAAAAATGAACGCAAAAAAGAAGCTATAGACTAATTTAATTACATTTAAACGTTCTTAAAATATCGACATTGGTATAAATCGTCGACATTTGTCCGGAAATCGCCCTGGCAACTGTACGATATCAAGTCAGCCATATTTTGTCGCTTTTATCACTTTGTATTTTTTACTTAACAGTGGCTAATATAAATTAGGGGGCATTATAAAAATTATTCAACCACAGAAAGTAATATCATTGAAATTTGTGAAAAAATGTACTTCGTTATGAATAAGGACGGCTTGCTCCTAAAACCTTTATCGCTTTTTAAAAGAATACAGGAGCATATAACTATTGTAATTATTCTTACCGTCGGACTTGCATTACGGGCTTATATGGCATGGGTCGACCCCTTTCTGCATCCATGGGATGAACGTTTTCATGCCTTGGTAGCCCGGAATATGATGCATCATCCTTTTAAGCCTATGCTTCGTGCATTTCCCGTTACCGATAATTATGACCCAAATTTATGGTGCTGTAACCATATCTGGCTACACAAACAGCCGCTTTTCATGTGGCAGATGGCTCTGAGTATGAAGGTATTCGGCGTTTCTACATTTACAATGAGGCTGCCAAGCATAATTATGGGCACTTTAATGGTACTCTTCCTATATCGTATTGTCCTGCTGCTAACCCAAAAAAAAGAAATTGCACTTATTGCCGCCGGCTTGTTGGCATTATCCAACTACCACCTGCAAATGATTTCAGGAATACAAGGCATGGACCATAATGATGTAGCCTTTGGATTTTACGTGCTAGCCAGCATTTGGGCCTATAGCGAATACGTTCGCCGTCCCAAGTGGTATTGGATTGTATTAGTGGGATTGTTTGCCGGATGCGCCATTCTGAATAAGTGGCTATTGGGCCTTTTGGTTTTTCTGGGATGGGGGTTAAATATACTTTTTCGGCTGAAGAATAAGGGAATACTAAAGGAAATAAAGCATTTTCTTGCTGCCTTAATTATTTGCTGTATTGTTTTTATACCATGGCAACTGTATATTTTACACCAGTTTCCCAATGAAGCAAATTATGAATTTGCATACAACAGGCGGCATATAAGCGAGGCTGTAGAAGGGCACAAGGGTACGGCTCTTTTTTATATAGAAAACCTTCCGCTACTATTTGGAAACTACATTTTTCTATTCATATTACCGGGTGGAATTTTAGTGTTTTTTAAAAAACACATACACCGTGCTTTGTCTTTTGCATTCTGGGCAGCGATTATTGGGGTATTCAGCTTCTTTTCTTTCATAGTAAAAACAAAAATTCAGGGTTATTTCTTCTTCGTTGCACCATTATGCATGGCTTTTGCCGCCATAAGTATTTATTATTTTTGTAAGGCAATAAAAAAGGTTTATCTCATAGTCCCTTGCCTTTTCCTTATTTTTTTCCTCACTTTAAATCCTGTACAAATAATAAATTACCTGTCGCCCAATAATACCGAACGTAATAATAGAATATATAATGCCGGCATATACAAAATTCTCGAAAAGGAGATCCCCAGTAACACAAAAGTGGTTATGAACATGAATTCTTTTGAAGATATCGACGTAATGTTTTTTAACAATAAACTCACGGCCTATCACTGGACTTTATCTAAAAACGATGTTAGGTTTATGAAGCAGCAAAAAATGCCGCTGGCAGTATTCCAGATTCATGGAAACTACAACCTGCCGGCGCACATACAGCAATATCCATATTTGTTTATTATAAATAAACCCCTTA
>JBEBWN010000355.1:0-4421 GCA_040392235.1 Taibaiella helva
TGGACGATCTTTACAGACAGAAAATACTTAAATTGTAAATGCGATTGCCCTGGCTATTCAGGCAAATATTCCGCTTTGTTATTTTTTTCTCTTATTTTCGCCGCATAAAAAACAAAAAAAATGAACTTTCCTGAAAATCTGAAATACACCAAAGATCACGAATGGGTGTTATTAGAAGGCGATACTGCAACCATTGGTATTACTGAATTTGCGCAACGCGAATTAGGAGATATCGTGTACGTTGAAATAGAAACCGTAGGCCAGGCGTTAAACGCTGAAGATATATTCGGTTCTGTAGAAGCGGTTAAAACGGTATCTGATCTGTATCTGCCGGTTAGCGGAACCATTGCGGAACTAAATGCAGAGCTGGCAGCTACTCCAGAGGTGGTTAACCAGGATCCTTACGGAAAGGGATGGATGATAAAAATCAAAGTGAATAACCCCGCCGATGTTGAAGGCTTATTAGATGCTAAGGCATACGAAGCATTGGTAGGTTAATAACCGGCCATAAAATAAAAATAAACAGCAGCATGAAGAGTACCCAACGAGGCTTCTTCATGCTGTTTGTATTATATTAATTGTCTGCTTATATATTTTAAAATTATTGTCTATGTATACAGGAATGCTGCATTTGCATAGTGTTTTGCGTTGGGTTGTGCTCATCGTTGCATTATGGGCAATCATTAAAATGGCTTCTGGAAGAAGCGGAAACAAGAAATTCGGTGCGGCCGATAAGCGTCCGGCCTTATTCTTTTTAATCGGTATGGATCTGCAATTGCTGGTTGGCTTATATCTTTATATCGCCGGTCCCTGGGGACTGAAAAATATCCAGGCACAAGGATTTGGCACGGTAATGAAGGATGCGGTAAGCCGGTTTTTTGCAGTCGAACATTTGGTAGGCATGCTTATTGCGCTCATATTAGTGCATATCGGTTATGCTGCTACGAAGAAAGATATTCCCGACCAGGCAAAATTCAACAAAGCATTTCGTTTGTTCCTGGTTGCCCTGATTGTTATCCTGATTTCCATTCCCTGGCCATTCCGCGAAAGCCTGGGCAGGGGCTGGATGCCGAGGGCCTGAGTGTAGCCCCGGGAAGAAATTCATGTATAGGGGGAAGGACCTGCTCTCAGCGCCTTCCCCTTTTTATGTACTGTAACCTTACCTTAATTTCTGCGTCCAATGCGCTATCTGTATGTCCTGTACTGCGTGTCTTTGTTCGCGCTGTTATTTCTCCTGCTTTTCCCTGTTTTTTTACTGTTAAGCATCTGGGGCGCCTGGGGACGGAAAGCCATATGGCAGATCATACGTTTATGGAGCTATGTATGGTTTGCCCTGATAGGCATGAAGGTCCGGCGCATCTACAGGAAGAAGCCCGAAAAGGGCCGTTTGTATATTGTAGTGGCCAATCATACTTCCTATATCGATACGCCACTTATTTTTCGCACGATTCCCTTTTTTGTGCGGCCGCTGGCCAAGCAGGAGCTGGCGCGTATTCCGCTGTTCGGCTTTCTGTACCGGCAGATGGCGGTATTGGTCGACAGGGCCGATGCACGCAGTAAAGCCAAGAGTATCCAGCAGTTGCGGCGCACGCTGCAACGCGAAGGAAGTATTTTTATTTTCCCCGAAGGCACTTTCAATGAAACCGGCCAACCCTTGAAATCATTTTATGATGGCGCTTTCCGGCTGGCATTGCGCACCCGTACCCCCATTCTGCCGGTTGTTTTTCCCGACGCTGTTGCCCGCTGGCATTACAGTAGTTTCTGGCATTGGTCGCCGGGCTTAAACAGGGCTGTTTTCCTGCCGGAAGTAGATGTGGCGCCTTTCCTCCCCCATGATATTGCCGGACTGAAGCAGGAGGTGTACAACCGTATGGCCCGGGCATTGCTCGACATACAATCAGGCCATCATCCTATTGTATCATAAGCATATCATTGCTATAGCATTATGAATGTGTTATAGCTTTTGGGTTTGCCTTTGCACTTTAAGCCGGCGACAGGCTATTCATTGTCATTTTGCTGTGACAATCCAACAGGGCAGGCATCATTTAGTACCTTTGCAGCCTTGTAAATGACAACGTCTACTTATAAAATTGTTCTTGCCGGGAATCCGAATAGTGGTAAAAGCTCTCTGTTTAACGCCTTGACGGGGTTGCACCAGAAGGTGGGTAATTTCCCGGGGGTTACGGTCGACAAAAAGACCGGTAAGGCCCTTATCGGCCCACAACTGCCTGCCCAAATTATTGACTTGCCCGGCACTTATAGTTTATACCCAAAAAGTCCGGACGAATATGTTGCTTACGACTTGTTGCTGCATGCCGGTAGCCGCGATACGCCCGACCTGGTTTTAGTAGTAGCAGATGCCTCCAATCTCCGGCGAAGCTTATTGTTCTGTTCACAAGTGATGGACCTGGACTATCCCGTTATCCTGGTGCTGACGATGATGGATATTGCGCAAAAAGAAGGGGTAACGGTAAATGTTAACGCCCTGTCGGGCCAGTTGGGCGTACCGGTGGTGGTGGTAAACCCGAGAAGCAGTAACGGCCTGGACCAGTTGAAAAAAACAATAGTCCATACACTTTCCACACCGCCCGTAACCCGGGCGCCTTTTGTTCTTATCCCCGAATTCGGAGCAGACACAAAGAGCCGGATAAACAGATTGATGGCTTTTCGCTCCGATTACGCGCTATTACATATAGCCAGCAATTTTGAAAAAATCAATTTCCTGGACCAGGGTCAGAAGGCCGGCATAGATAATATATTGCACGAAACCGGCTTCTCAAAAAGCAAGGCGCAGGCCGGCGAAATTATGTCGCGCTATGCCCGTATCGACCATATTATAAAAAGCAGTGTAGTAGCAAAAGCCGGGCGGGAAAAGAATTTTTCGGAAAAGCTGGATAGTATATTACTGCATAAGCTCTGGGGTAATGTTGCACTGGTCCTGGTCATGTTCCTTATGTTTCAATGTGTTTTCTGGTTAGCCGAATACCCCATGAACTGGATTGAAAGTTCTTTTTCCTGGCTGCAGGGATGGGCGGCAGGCGCTTTACCGGAAACATGGTGGGCCGATTTCCTCGTCAACGGCTTAATGGCCGGTTTGGGCGGAGTGGTGATTTTTGTGCCGCAAATAGCATTGCTCTTTGGCATTATTACCATCCTGGAAGATACGGGTTATATGGCCCGGGTCAGTTTCCTGACCGATCGTATTATGAGGGCAGCGGGGCTGAATGGCCGGTCGGTAATGCCCCTGGTCAGCGGTATGGCCTGTGCCATACCGGCGGTTATGGCAGCAAGAACCATCGAAAACCCCAAGGAACGGCTGATCACCATAATGGTAACGCCTTTTATGAGTTGCTCGGCGCGTCTTCCGATATATATTATTTTGATTGCATTGGTTATTCCCGACACCACTTATTGGGGCTTTCTTAAGTTGCAGGCTCTTGTTATGACCGGTATGTATTTTTTAGGACTGTTTATGGCCTTGCTGGTGGCAAAAGTGCTGAGCTGGATTATCCGGAACAAGGGAAACAGTATTTTCCTCATGGAGCTGCCGGTTTATCGTATGCCGCGCTGGAAGAATGCGTTGCTGACAATGTATGAAAAGGCAAAGATCTTCATTACCGATGCCGGTAAGGTGATCATGGTTATTTCCCTGGTATTATGGCTTTTAACCACTTATGGGCCTTCCGGTAAAATGGCAGCTATAGAGCAGCGTTTCGAACAGCTTAAAGCCGTTCAGAATGGCCAGCTTACGACAGAACAGGAGGAGCAGATGCTTACAGAAAAGCAGGAACAATCTTTCGCCGGCATGTTGGGTAAGGTAATAGAGCCGGCGATCCGGCCGCTGGGTTATGACTGGAAGATGGGTATTGCTTTAATTACCTCTTTCGCGGCAAGGGAGGTTTTTGTGGGTACTATGGCTACTTTGTATAGTGTGGGCGATGCGGACGAAAATAGCGCCACTTTGCGGGAAAAAATGGCTTGCCAGCGAAGGGCCGACGGAACAAAAGTGTACACCCTGGCTACTGGGGTATCGCTTATGGTTTTCTATGCCTTTGCAATGCAATGTATGAGTACCCTGGCTATTGTACGCAGGGAAACAAAAAGCTGGAAGTGGCCCTTGATACAGCTGTTGTATATGACGGGCATTGCCTACCTGGCAGCCTTGCTGGCTTATCAGTTGCTGAAATAGTAGAAGGATCCGTGGAGGCCCTGCCTGTTATTTCTTTCTATATATATACTATCCCCAAAGGTAAATAAGAGAAGTTATTAATAGTTCTTTATGTGACCTATGAAATGGAGAACGCATATAGGTTAATGGTATTAGTAATAAGCCCGGGAGGGGGTTTGAATTTGATTAACCGCGGATGTAATCCGTGGCGATAAGGATCTCGTAAAAACAAGCCTGGCTTGAACAGCTTACC
>JBEBWN010000356.1:0-4419 GCA_040392235.1 Taibaiella helva
TCTGTCTTTACTGCTGCAGCCTTCAGAGAGCATGATGAGTATTTCTTGTTCCCTGCGGGTGAGATCAGGTATATAAGACGGTCGCAGGTGTTTCTGAATGAGGGTATTCTGCAATATTTCCTCTTTTAATACCGGATCCAGATACTCTTCTCCGTTATATATTTTGTGTACGGCTTCAATAAGGGAGGACTTGGAGATATTTTTTAAGGAGTAGCCTTTACAACCGATACGCATCATATGTTTAACCCTGTTTACATCGTCTATGCTGGAAAGCACCAGTATCTTGATATGCGGATATCGCCGTAACACCTCTTCTGCAACTAGTTCTCCGTTGCTATCGGGTAGTTGCAGATCGAGCAGGAGCACATCGGGAGTTCCCTGATCTAACCCTGATAATAGTGCTGCCGCGTTGCCGTACACACCTGTTATTTGTATATCCGGTGTAGCCGTCAGCATTTGCTGTAAGCCTGTGATTACCATTTCATGATCGTCTGTTATAGCAATTTTAATCATCTGTTTTTGCGTTAGTCGTCAGAGCCTATAGCTTAGTGCCACAAATTACGTTGTTGGCGGCATATGGTATTTCTTAATTTTCGCAGCCGGCTTTGCGGAAAAGTGAATATAAACAGCAGTACCCTCATGATCCTGCGTGTCTATTTCAACTTCACCATTCATAGCATTTACTCTGTCCCGAATATTACCGAGACCCATACCTTCGTTTAGATCCTTATTCAGCATACCCGTTCCGTTATCTTCAACGGCAATATGCAGTTCGTCATCCTGCAGGCTTATTTGTATCATTGCTGATGTAGCCCGGCTGTGTTTTATGATATTCTGAACAAGCTCCTGAATAATGCGGTAAATAGTTAGCGTTACACTTTCGTCCAGCTGATTTAATGCGCCATGATGCTGAAACTTTAACTCGATACCTTTTGCGGACGTAGCTTTCTGGCAATAAATAAAGGTACTTTCTACAAGACCCTTGCTCTTTAATAAATGGGGACTAAGATTATGTGCTGTTTGCCGGAGCTCTTTGTAAGCCTCGTCGAGCAAGCCCACGCTGCGTATATATTCAGGGCTGTTATCGTGTAGTGCGGGATCTATGCTGCTCAGGTTCATCTTGGCCGCCGATAAAATGCCTCCGACGCCATCGTGTAATTCGCCGGCAATGCGCTTTCGCTCCAGTTCTTCTCCCTCCAGGCGGGCTTTAAGTCCTATATTAGCTTGTTCGGCCATTAATATTTTTTTCTTATGATTAAAGTTCCTGCGGAGAAAAAAGACCAGGCAAAGTAATAATGATCCACCGGTAGCGAAAATAGCGATCCATAGGTTTTTAACTTTCAGGTCGTGCTCCCTGGCGCTGAGCAATAGCCGGTTTTCGGCGATAAGTTTATCTTTTTCCAGGGTACGGTATTGTATTTCAAGATGTCTTACCTGGCCCTGCACCTGGGCAGATGCAATGTTATCCACCTTTTCCATCAACTCTTTGTAAGTGGTATAAGCTTTTTTATAATGCCCAAAGTCTGCGTACAGCAAGCTGAGCTCCAGTGTTGCATTTAATTTATTGTGCTGATCTGTATTTTGGATGCATTTAAGGAAATGTTGCTCTGACAAAGCAAACTGGCCTAAATGAGCGTATGCGGTACCTAAAATTTCCTGACTTTTCATCTGAAAAGACAAGGCAATAGGGAAATGGCGAATCAGTGTATCGGCAGCTTTTATATATTGAACGGCTTCTTTTGCCCGCCCACTTTTAGCAAGTATTGATCCCTTGTTTTGCAGTGCGACATATAAGGTTTGGTACTGTTTGAAATGTTTTGCGATTTTAATACTGCTGTCTAAATAGAGCAAAGCCCCCTGTATATCCTTAATGTCTTTATTGAGTAATGTATGCGCTTTGTTGTTCAGGGCAGAAGACCATAATTCTCCGTTCTGGTACTTTGCGCCTACTTCAATAGATCGATCTGCCAACTCTTTCGCCCTTTGGGCTTGATTCAGAAAAACCAGCACAGCAATCATATTATTCTCAATCTTAGCCGCATTGATAGGATCCGATGCATAGTATGCGGCTTTTGAGTTAGCCTCCAGGGATTCGGCATACATAGAAAGGCTAAATTTCATTTTCGCAATGTTAGAATAGAGCGCACTTAAGTACTTCCTATGTTTCAGCGTATCGGATAACTGTATTCCTCTTTGGGCATAATAAAGTGCTTTTTCCCTATACCTTGGATGCTCTGTAAAGCCTGAAAGAGCCACTAAACAGGTACGCACAACAGGAATATTACGTTCTAACCATCCCTCCCGCAACAAACCAACAAAGTGGTTCCACGAGCTATCTGGCTGTTTGAGGAATAGTTGTTCTGCGTAATTTATCCTTTCCTGGTAACGATGGTTATACTTTAACGATGCACTTTCTATACTCTGCCCATTAAGGTGAGTAGCATATAGCATGCATAAAATTGCAAATATGTTTTTCCTGTAAGGCATCCGATCATCAAGTGCCGCGAAGGCAACTTCCCCGAAGTTAGCTGAAATTACTCAATTTAAAATTGAGTAATTTCAGCTAAGAGGGACAGTAAATACGGGAATATATTTGTTGGTACAATTTGGTGTAGAGCAGAAGTAGATGCGCCTATATATATAAATTGTAGTTGGTATTCAAATTTTATTTTACTTATTGGTTCGATTATGAAGTTGAAATTTATTATTGCAGGCATACTGGGCGTATGCAATGGTTTTATGGCTAATGCTAAAGATCCGGATATGACCTCGGGGGTACAACAGAAGGTGTCTACTACAAGGGTCCCGTTTCATTTTGTCGAAAATGTCGGTCAGATTAAGGACCAGTACGGAAATATACGTGTTGATATTGATGCCCAACTCAGTGATCGCTACGTGAATGTATTTGTAGGATCAGGAAATCTTCACTACCAGTGGTACCAGCCCGGTATTGTAGATACATTTATCGATTATGCGCGCGGTGGCCAGAAACGGGTTTACCTGAAAGAATGGAATACCTATCGTGTGGATCTGACCCTGCAAGGTGCTAATCCTGCTGCGCAATTGATAAAGGAAAAAAAAGTAGCCTATAAACAGCATCATTATGGTCCGGGTATCCCCGAAGCGGGTTATAAGGCCGCAGTTTACGATAAACTTGTTTATAAAAATATCTATCCTCAAATCGACTGGGTGATTTATGTTAATGATAATGGCCTGGAATATGATTTCATAGTACATCCCGGCGGACGGATAGAGGATATTCGTATGAGCTATTCGGGAGCCGATGCCGTTGTTCTGGGAAGTGATGGCAAGCTATTGGTAAAAAGCCCCTATGGTTCTATAACCGAGCAAGCGCCTCATACCTATCTGGAAGATGGGACAGTGGTTGCATCGCATTTTATTCAAAAAGGAGACCATTTTTCTTTTGCTACCGCTCCTTACCAGGGAACATTAATAATAGACCCCAAAGTACATTGGGGAACATATGTAGGCGGCGACTTCTTTTTTGATGAGGTGGAAGGTGTTTATGCGGATGGAAAGGGAAGTGTTTACGCTTTAGGCCGAACTACCAGCGGAACTAATATTGCTACTGCGGGAGCCTTTCAGGCAACAATACAAGGGTTTGATGATGCCATGCTGCTTAAGTTCGACGAAAAAGGTGTTATACAATGGGGCACCTATTATGGCGGAGTGGGCCGTGATGACGGTGGGGATATCACCGTTGATTCTGCAGGGAATCTTATTATTACTATTAGAACCGATGCAGCAACGGGTATGGCCACCACGGGTACGCACCAAACTACCTCAGGTGGAGGAGAAGATGTGTTGTTGGCTAAGTTTGATACCAGTGGGCAAAGAATCTGGGCTACCTATTACGGTGGATCGGAAATGGATGGCGCAGGAAGGGGGCTGGAAGTGTATAAGCATGCTATTTATGTTGGTGGTTCTACCTTTAGTGGCGACCAGATTGCAACACCCGGTAGCTTTATTCCTAACAAACTAGGTAGTGCGATAGATCTGGATCGTTTCCTGGCTAAATTTGATCAGAATGGTCAACGTATCTGGAGTACTTACGTTGCCACTAATGAGAATGATTACGGCGGCCCAATTGCTATTGACAGCAAAGGATATGTCTATTTTTGCGGATTTACCTACCGTGGTACCGGACTGGGTACACCGGGTAGCCATCAGCCTAACGTAAACCTTAACAATCCCGCTTCTCCTTATGACGCTTTCCTTATAAAATTTGATGAGTCTGGAAAACGGATATGGGGTACTTATTATGGAGGAGAAGGGGATGATGGTTCATTAGGTATAGTATGTGATGATCAGGATAATGTTTATATGAGTGGTACCACCAGGAGTACGACGGGTATTGCTACTGCCGGCAGTTATCAACCTTCTTTTTCTAATGGCGCA
>JBEBWN010000357.1:0-4384 GCA_040392235.1 Taibaiella helva
GCGCTGCCTGTTCAACCCGTAGCAACTCCCGTCCATCAACAGTACGGAGCACCGCTGTAACCGGCTGTGCTGATTTGATGTATAGATAGTCATGAACAGGATTGGGGTACACCTGTATTATACCTCTTTTATTTAAGGCGTCTATACTGACATTGTCCACCTCGTAAACCTCGGATGTATCACTACAGTACCCGTTGTTGTTTACCACCACTTTATACAAACCATTTTCGGTAACTGTCCACGTTTTATTCGTTGCGCCGGCTATGGCTTCATTATCCAGGTACCATTGATAGCGGGCATAATCCTGCATACAACTCAACTCCCTTTTATTCACCTGGACAACAGGCTTTTCGATAGCACCTAAGGATACCATAAAAGTGTCGACCGCGAACATCCGGAACGTACCGGTAAAATAAGTGTATTTAAGCACATAAATGCCTGTATCGGCCATTCTACGCAATTGATTATAACCGTCGGACCACTCAAATCGCACTCCATATCTCGGATCTTGAAGTTTAATCAGTGAAGCACTCGGCTCCAATATTTCTTTCCCATTTTCGCAAATCCGTAATATCGTAGCGCTTGTGCTGGTACCAGTTGGAAACTCTATATTTCGCCACTGCCTATCTTGTTCTACTTTTGAGAAATCTCCTTTTAACTCGAAATATTTTCTTATATACTTTGCCGAATCACTATTTGAATAAACAATGCAATCCATGTAATTGTTAGCGTCTCCATATACAAAAATGGTGTCATCCAGGCGCCTTAAATAGGGAAGATAATAGTCCTTTATATTGAGCGTGTCCAACACTCTCCTAGAATTCATAATCCTCGTACTATCCAGTTCAGAAAAATCGAACTGGCATAGCATAGGTTCTACCGGTTTTAGTTCTTGCTTGTGTTGCGTTACATAGACCTTTCTACTATCAGTAGAAAACTCCAAATCCCACATAACGTCTACAAATGGGAAAGGGACACGAACCCCCATATAATAATATAAATTGGACGGAACATAGCCGAAAGGAAGGGAAAAAAGAGGCTTTAACTGTCCCCTTTCATAGTCAAAAGTAACAACTTGTGATTCTGTAGAGCCAAATACACCCAATATTACTAGATAAGATTGATCAGGAGCTTGCTTAATTTTCATAGGGTAATATCTATGACTAGACTTCACATAGCTGACAACCGGCTGTGCACTTATACCATTTTGATTAACATGATAAGCAAAAACTCGAAGTGAGTCTGTTCCATAGTTTCTGAACGTATTGCCTGCAAATTCATTAAAGATAAGCCAATAATCCTGGTTTTTACCTGTTATATAATTAGGCCCTAAAGCATATCCACCTATTCTGACACCCGGCAAATCTTGTACAATATTTTTTAAAGTGTCAACAACATCCCCTAATCCATTATTCAACCTCATATCGATAACACTAATATAAAATTCGAACAGATGATGATGATTCGCAATAAGATAATACTTATTTTCGTCATTGGGGAATGGTATAATACAAGAGTTATAAAATGAATGCGAACCAAATAAACAGCCACGAAGAGAATCGCCATTCGGCATTACTTGATGATTTCGATTATACACCTTTACACCATCAAAATAGAACAATAAAGATCCACTAAATCTATCTGTCACAGCTAAATCTGTCATCACGGCACCATTACCCAATCCTGCAAGAGGACACATGGATTGAGAAAAAGCAGTGGGAAGAAAAGTATCTCTACTATAGCCGGTATCCACCCGATCCTGGCGACTAAAATTTATGGACTTTCCTCCCTGTAACGGCCAAAAACGATTAGCCATATTATATTCGCGTGTGTTTCCATCCAAAAGCTGAGCCGGCGCCTTTATACATAAAATACTACAACAGCAAATAAACAAACAACGTAAAACTGACTTCATAATTTAGATTTGTTTTATGCAACAAACTTACAAATACCGGCGACCTGCGCTATCAATAAATCTACGGAAAAAATAAATCAGTAGTTTTACTTGAATATATTGCAACTGACCTATTCTAATACAACGAGAGCAATTCCGGGAAAAAACCAAACCTGATTCTTATAGGACCGAATGGAAAGCAAAACCATGTTTAAACCGCGTTGTCAGTAAAGAGATACGTAAACATCTGAATGCAAAAGCTGTAATCTGTACAAGCCCTGTGCGCATCTGGATAAATTGATCCGCATGGTATTTTCTATCCCTGCGTGCGGTACGCTTCCCGATGCGAGACACCGAAGTACCGCGGAACGACGCCGAAGTACAGCAAAATCGCTGGTTTGACGGATCCGGACCTCATAACAACCACATGTACTGCATTCATCGCCCATTGTGTAACACTTTGATTATTATCGATTTCATAGTACTTTTTAGCATTAATCACCAATTCTCCCGTTTCTGACAGGGCCTGGCGCAATAGCAATACAGATCTGCAGGGCGCTTTAGTACTGATACCTGTTCAAGGCGAAACGGCTCCTAAGCAGGCAGGCGCATTTGTGTATTGTATAATAATGCAAACCAAAATTTACGATAAAATCAGAAAAGTAGAAGTAGAAGAAGGATAAGACAGAGATGGAAATCGTACAATAGGAATCTTCTGCAATAATAAAAATCAGGAGTACGGCAATCGCTTGTTCCTTAACTAAACAGAGCGTTGCTGAAGCAACAAACTATGCTTAACTTGACACTGATACCCAAAGCATACAGCTTGGAGGAGGGATAAAATGATCAAAAGGACAAGATCACATATATTCCTCAAACCTGACTTCCCTGGTTTTCATAACGCAGCCTCCAATGCACATGCCCTCGCCATCCATAAAACTACGGAAAAAATAATTCCGTAGTTTTACGCAGATAGATACTTGAAAGTATGGATAGCAGGCAGGGTAAAGGCTTTCCGCTTAAGGACCAGGGCAACGCTCCTTCAACTCCATGTCTTATCATCCCGTCCTTCAATATAGCAGCTAGGCAGGTAATAAAAACTTTCTGCAATTTTACCTATATTTATCCAGGACAACATAAGTTAACGACCTCTAATCATTCTTAAAACTACGTCCATTCAGACCAGACACTACATACTATTTTTGCTGATTATAAACGCTCGCCTTCTGGCTGTAGCGCAGGATATACCGCGCCTGTTGCAAGCCCAGGTGTCAACAGCCGGCAATATCACCTGGAGTTACCTGAATTTCAAGAATTTACCCAAAAAATACAACCAGGCGCGCAGACTATCCCTTCAAGAGCCCGACAGCGCAATGCAGATCATGAAAGAAGGCCTGGCCTACAGTGCCGCTTCAAATTATTATTTTGGTATGGCGCTGTTCAACCTGGGCTTGGCCCAATGCTATAATGACCAGAAAGAGTACCACAAAGCAGGTACTTATTTCCGGGAGACCGCTGCGCTACTCCCTCTGGCACACAATGTACACCTTTCGTTTGCATACTACCTGAATGCTGCGCACTACCATATACGCATGTCCCACAGGGATACCGCCATACAGTTATTAGTCAATGCCCACACCCTGATCAGCAACTATCCCTACCTCGACAGCAATCGCCTCTGGGAAACATATATTAATCTGGACCTGGCCAGTTGCTTTCTGTCCTCCGAGCAGGACCCGGAGATTGCCTTAAAATATCTGGACAAAGTGCGCCAGATCATCGCTCAGACCAGGATGGACATTACCCTGCCGCGTTACTATGCCGGCCTAGGTAGCGTGTGGTCTAATCTATACAGAAGGGATAGTCTAAAGCATTCCAAAGGTTATCAAACAGGTTTGCAGAATTTCCATCTTGCCGTACAAGAAGCGCTCAAACAACAAGACACCACTATACTGATCAATACTTACCAAAATATGGCTGGGGTGTACAATAATTTAGGGCTATTCGACTCATCTCACTATTATATCAGGCTAATAGACCGGTTTCCAAAATCCTATCTATCCGAAAACAATACTGTTGCGATACATTATATCGAAGGCAATTATTTCTATCGGACCAGCCGGTATCTCCAAGCCATCAAAAGTTACGAAAAGGCCCTGGAATTATCCGACTTCTACCAGGTGAAGACCTGGTACGCTGATATACTGAGCGATCTGGCTAATAGCTATGAGCATACCAGCGAAATAAATAAAGCCTACAGGTTACTCAAAAAATCCGTGGTATACAAGGATTCCCTGGACGGCGTAGAACTGGTATACCGGAACAAGCAACTGGAAGCGCGCTTCGCCTCCCGGTTAAAAGACCAGGAAATAGCCGTGATCGCTGCCAATATGCAATTGCAAAAGAGCCAGATAGAAAGACAACATACCTGGATATACCTGGGCGGCGCCATTATTACGCTGCTACTGGGTTTCATCTTACTATTGTATC
>JBEBWN010000358.1:0-4383 GCA_040392235.1 Taibaiella helva
TGACAGCATGGTCAATGTGTATCTAAGGGAATGTTGTACCCAGTATTGGGTATAACTTTTTTCGCGATATCATCTTATTTTTGTAGAATGGTCCGGACAGGGATGCTTTTACCGGGTAGAACCCTGACACGATTGTTCACCTCTTTATAAATAGACACTAATGAGAACAAATAAACTCCTTTTATGGCTCCTCGCCTGCCTTACGCTACATGCTGTAGCTTGCAGTAAAAAGAATGGATCGGACATGCAGGAGTCTTTGGATAAGGCTGTGAAGGAAGAGCGCATGGCGCTGGAAAAATCCCTGGGTAACGATGTGCCCTCCCTTACCGTATTGATCGAAACACCCAAGGGAAAGTATTTCAGCTCCTCCGCCGGGAATGGTGGCAGCGTTGTTACGGAACGTACAAATTTCCGTTTCGCCAGTAATACCAAAACATTTACCAGTGCGGCTATCCTGAATATGATGCAGGATGGATGGCTTAATCTGGATGATAAAATTACGGCTAATATACCGGGGAGTGAGATAGCTTATGTGCCAGAGGACGCTTCATGGAATTTTCCGCATAAAGCCGATATTACCATTAAGGAGCTTTTGCAACATAATGCTGGTATCTACGACCTGACTAATGATACCAGTCAGTATCATATTAATGGCGAAACCTATCATGCGGCCATGCTGATCCAGGATCCCAATCATCAATTTACAGCTCATGAGTTCATTGCCAAGCTTACGGAACATAATCTTAGCTATGGTCCTCCGAATACGATATATCATTATTCTAATACCGGTTATGCCATACTGGGCGAAATTATAGCCCGTATATATTCTTATCAGGCCGGAGCAGCAAAGACCTGCGCAGATTATGTACAGGAAAGGATCACGGGCAGCGGAGCCAAGGTGCCGCTTGCTGTGCGCTTTGTTCAGGATGCCATGGAGCAACAGCTGCCGGCTCCGTACGTTACCGGTATGATAAGGTATACGGATCACATAGAAATTATGGACAAGGAAAATGCCTCCGGAAATGTAGCTGAGGGCAACGGCATCGGTTGCATGGCTGATCTGAATCTTTTTATCAGGAGCCTGGTAAAGGGACAGAATGTGCTACAACCTGCTGCTGTAGAGTTGATGAAAAATAGTGTGGGGCCTGCTACAAAGCCTGAGAACAATAACTACGCTTTGGGATGCTTTCATCTGGACCGGTTGGGCTATGGACATAATGGTGCAACAACCGGGTACTTGTCGTTAATGGTTTATGATCCGGATACGGATATTTCCGTTATTGTTTTGTTGCCTTGTTGGGATCTTAGTGGCCCTGAAACCTTTACGCAGTGCCTGAAGGCACTAAATAATGCAGGGCTTGCTGCAAGAACCGCATTGGGCTATCCGGGGAAATAATATTTTATCGGTTTTTTGCTGAATTCTTCGCCTGGCTAACGTAAAGGTAGCGGGGCGAAGAATTTTTTTTGCCTGTAGGCTCGCGGGCCCTTGATGCGTTTTGGGTTAAGGAATGCCTGCACTGGTAGCAGGTGTGAATATACCGGTAATGTCATAAGTTATGCTCGTTGGCAAATAAGATCAATTGTCCCGTTCCCTGGAGATTGAGCTTTCTGTATATGTTTTTACGGTGCGTCTCTATTGTGTAATTGCTGAGCTCCAGATCCGCTGCTATTTGTTTGTTGCTTTTCCCTTCCTTAATAAGCCGGATAATCTCTGTTTCCCTGGACGTTAATTTGTAGCGCAGGGAAAGTGTTCCGGATGGGGTTGTTGTTCTTTGTATTGGTGTGTGTTGTTCGGGCAAAAGGTAGGCCGGATGACCTTGCAGTACTTCCAGGATTGCATTTTTGAGTAATGGCGCCGTTGTGTCTTTGATGATCAGGCCCATGATACCGTTTTCTTGTGCGAGCTTGCGTATTTTTTCATCATAATACATGCTCAGGAATACAATCTTAATTCCAGGGCGTTGCTTCCTGATGTACAGAGCCGCTTCTATACCGTTCATCAGGGGCATATTGATGTCCAGCAATATAAGGTCGGGTGCGAGCTTGTTCAGCGCCTGCAGTAGCAATTTACCATTGCTGACCTTGGCGATGACCTCCAGCTCGGGTAATGTGGTCAATATTTGTTCCAGGCCGTCTGCAAAGAGCAGATGGTCATCTGCTATGATTACTTTGGTTAACTCAGTTGCCATTTTCTTTCGGTTTTAAGGGCATTTCTATAATAATGCTGGTACCGCGTGTGTTGCTATCGATGTTGATGCTACCCTCCAGGAACGCTATGCGCGAATATATGTTTTTCAGGCCGATGCCCCGATGCGATCCTGTTGAGGGGAGGCCAATGCCGTTGTCTTCCATAAGTAACATTACGGATCGCGTTTCTTCATTAATGATGAGCTGAATGGAGCAGGAGCTGGCCATAGAATGTTTGATGACATTGCTGATGAGTTCATTAATTACGCGGTATAGCGTCACGGAAGCAATATCGTCAAGTAGTTGATCGTTGCCCTCGGTTTGCAGATCGAAAACAATATTACCGATATTATTTAATTCGTCTACCCGTTGGTTTAATATTTGGTTTATACCCAAAGTTGCAAAATCCTTAGGCAGCAGGTCGCGGGATATGAGGCGCAAATCGCTTAATGCTTTCTTGCTGATGGAAATGCTGCGCTCATTATGTTTCCGGGCATCATCGATAGGCCAGGCGCCGCTTTCGGGAATATTGCTGATATGGAGCAGTAGTGTGCTTAATGTAGCGCCCACATCGTCGTGCAGGTCCTGGGCAATACGTTTGCGTTCCTCTTCCTGGGCGGTAATGATCTGTTGCGTAGAAACCTGTTGCTGTTGCAAAATTTGTTTCATCAGCTGATCTTTTTCCTTTTTGTATAAATTATAACGGTAAATGATGCCCATAAATATGATAATGCTTTCCACAATCAGACCGGTTTGAACATCGGTGGGTGGTGTGACGATGCCGGAAATATCGGCGCTTCCCAGGATGGTATAACAGGTTTTAACAATGCCGAATGATAAATAGAGCATAGCCACCAGGTAGAACCAGGCTGGGCGGTATCCCTGCCTTATTCTTTCTATTGCCGCTATCACCATCGACACAGAAACGATGAGTATGGCAGCAAGGAACAGGTTGCTTTGTATTTGCCGCACCCAGGCTATTTCCGGTAACCGGTAGTATATTATGTACCATAAAGGGGTTTGTATCAGTACAATGATCTTGGCTATATTTAATAGAGTCTTGACTTTGCTGTTACGGCGCTTTAAGCCCAGGAAAACAATGGCGAGTTGCGCCATAAATACCATTGTAATACCACCGGTGACCGGTTGGGAGATGGCATATAGTCCCGGGTGACGGGGAAAAAGGAATTGGAAATCCAGGCCCAGGCTGCTGAATAACCAGAGCAGGGTAGCCACTACATATACAGCATACAGAAGGTGGATCTTATCTTTTAGCGAAACCCAGAGGAAAAGGTTGATGATTATATTGAACAACATGATACCTATCATGAAGCCCATTATTATGTATAGCCTTTCTTCCTTTCTTTTAAAAGCCTTGTTACTGATCAGGATGGGCTTGGTGCTGAATATCTCTGTCTTTTTACTGGCCATAAGTACATATGTTAGGGCTTGCCCCGGTTCCAGCCGTACCGGGAATACGAAATCATAATAAATATAGGGCCTGCTGTCGAATGTCCGGGTAATACCTGTTGTATACAGCAGCAAAAAGCCGCTATCAGCTCCCTGGTAAAAACGTATCTCATTGAGGTTCGGATTGTTTAGTTGAAGCATGAGGTCTTTCGGGGCAGCCGTGGTATTTTTCAAGGTGAATGCCATCCAGAAGGTACAGGTGCTGAATCCTTCATTTAGCGCTTCTTCCGGTGACAGTTTTCTGAAATCGGATGGCCGGAGGGAGTCTGCCAGGAAGGCGGGTTCAATACTACGTTCTGTTTTGTAGTAGTATAGATGCCGGGATAAAGGGTATTCGTCCCGGTTGTCCAGAAACAGGGTGTCGGAAGGCAATTGTGCGTTGAGGCCTGCATCGGCAAGAAACAGGGCTATTAAGATCAAAAGGTAATGTATACAGATAGATCGGGAAGGCCGCATGCGCTGCAAAGTAGGAAAAAAAGGAACAACGGGTTATACCTACTATTGGGTAGCAATCCGGAGACGGTCAATTCAAAATACACAGCGATATAATAACCAATCAAAAATAAAAGAGGTAATTAGGGTCTGCTGTTAAACTCAATTGGGTGCGTCCCCCGGTGTATAAAGT
Organism: Taibaiella helva; assembly: GCA_040392235.1. Classification (GTDB taxonomy): domain Bacteria; phylum Bacteroidota; class Bacteroidia; order Chitinophagales; family Chitinophagaceae; genus Taibaiella; species Taibaiella helvus_A. The sequence goes on from JBEBWN010000358.1 coordinate 4,283, forward strand.
ATCTGCTATACGAGGTTAGATGATCAGGAAAGATCCAATGTCTGGTTATACTACAGCCGGCAAAGCCGTATGAAGTTTAGACTTCAAGAGGGGGAGATTCC
>JBEBWN010000359.1:0-4379 GCA_040392235.1 Taibaiella helva
CGATTTATTATCAATAGTTAATTGCACATCAACATATTGCTAATTTTGGTTTTGCCTTTTCCCTTTTAACTTAACACTAGTTTGGGACACAGGCGGGGGCGCGTGCGCCAGCAGGAGCTTCAATGTGCTAAGCTTTCCCTTGTCATTGCAAAGAACTTAATGTTACGTTATTTGTGCCTCAACGGGACAGATTCTATTGTCCCTGTAGCATTGCCGAGCTGATATATTTTACGGGTGCATTTCCGTAGCTTAAAAATTTCTCATGAAAAACCCTCAGGTCAAAACGAGGCCCTTCTTTACTTTTCATCTGCTCTCTCAGCTCGTATATCGCTTTGTAGCCGCTGTAATAGCTGGTAAGTTGTACGCTGGTAACACTAACCCTTTTCCATTTACCCTCGGCTTCCGCTTTTTGCTGAAAGGCTTCTTTTATTAAAAGGTCCAGTGCATCCTGCCGGGACATATTATGAACATGTACATTATAGTCCAGGATAGTGTTGCATACAGTGCGTAAATGCCATTTATACCACATCAGCCACATTTCCGGTTCATTATTGCCATATCCGTTTTCCAGCATCATTTGCTCGGTATAAACGGCCCAACCCTCTATTGTGGCATTATTCGCCAATATGGTTTTCACCAGGCTTGGATTACGGTTGGCATACACGAGCTGGGTATAATGGCCCGGTATAGCCTCGTGAATGTTCAGTATTTGCAATATATAGTGATTATACTCCCGTAGGTAGCTTCCAGCCCGCTCGGCTGTCCAGCCTTCCAGGCTACCTACATTATAATACGTATTGCCTCCCTTATCGTAAGGACCTGGAGCGCTGATGGATGCCCCGGCTACGCCGGCCATATAGGCAGGTTCCTTCCTGACCACCAATGGTTTACTGGAATCCAGGTACAGCAATTTTTTATCATTTACGAAGGAAACCAAGTCCGGTAGTTGCTTTTCGATAGCAGATTGAAAATCTGAAGGCTTAACATGACGGGTGGAGATAGTGTCGATAACCAGGGCAATTAATTGCAATGGATCCACGGGGGCCTGACGTTTACCAAAGTATTTGTGCCACAGGTCTGAGCTGACCCTCGCCATTTCTTTATGCAGGTAGCTCTTACGGGCCAGGGCCGAATCATACATCTGACCGGCCGTATAAGCAGACTCTATATAGAAATTGAATTTTTGCTCATATAGTTCTTTACCCAGGCGGAAGCTTTTAACGGGCTTCTTTAATTGTTTCAGGTATTGTGCATAATCGTTAATAGCGGCCACGGCTTGCTGCGCTGCATGTACCATTTGCGACCTTTTTTCAGGATTCAGACCGGATTTGCCGACAGAATCCAGAAAATCTTTATTAAAGACGGAAACGCCGCCCAGGCTCTGGTCTATTGCCAATTGCCTAAGCTCGTCTACATTGTACCGGATTTGCTTTTTCGCGGCCTCATAGTAAGCAGGGATCCGGACAATACGCTCATAACAACTATTGAGCCGTTCGTCCAGTGGGGCATAGTCCTCGGACAGCATATAGGCGATGGTTCCGGCAACGTTATAGATAGAGGGGTTCCATTCATATTCTTTCAGGTATTGCAACTCCCACTTTTTCATTTCCAGGAAGTTTTTCAGCATATTATAGCTAATGCGGTTACTGCTGTTCAGGCTGCCCGCTTCCACCGCCTGCAGGCTGTCTGTCCAGTTTTGCAGGAACCCTAAAAGCCTTGCTCGCCGGCTGCTATCCGGTAAAGGCAGCAGGTTGTCGTATTTATGGTACCCGACAGACGTGGCCCATTCCGGCTCCTGCTCCCATAAATTTTCTACAAACCGGTCTGATAATCGTTGAAACCGGTCGTCCAATGTGTCATGCTCCATATCCATAGCATGCTTTTGTTTTTCTGCAATACTGCCCTGGTTACAGCCCGATATCCAAAGCCCGGTGCATAGAAGGAGAAATGTGTTCCGTATCATTTTTTCAATTTGTATCCCGGCGTGCGGAATGTTTGGTTAATGCCATGGGCCGAAGTTTTACTGTACTGCCCGCTTCAGGTATTTATTTTGATTTTGAAACCAACCCGGTCCTTAGCTTTTTATAAGGCCGGCTGTTTCTCTGCGTATCTTTTTTTGAACAAGGGCGGGGTATACTGCAAAGTAAGTGATCATAAATAGCAGGGATAATACCAATATAGATATACTTAAGAGCAGGGGCATTTCGGTATGACGGGTAACATAGCCCTCAAAGAAGGCAGCTACAATAAATACCGGGACCAGGCCCACCACAATTTTAACGCCATCCCTGGCGCCTCTTTTAAAGGAATGGAGCCGGCTGTAGGTGCCCGGGAAGAGTATAGCATTGCCCATAACCAATCCTGCTCCGCCGGCAATAACAATAGCCGCTATCTCAAGGGTGCCATGAATAAAGACAACCAGTATAGACGCTGCTCCGAGATTATGTGCAAAGAACATCTGCTCGAAGGTGCCCAGCATTAAGCCATTGTTAAAGAGCATCCATACAGTACCCAGGGAACAGAAAATACCAAGACTAAAGCATAAAAAGGAAACTTTAATGTTGTTCCAGGCAATCATCAGGAACATAAGAAAGGCGTTTTCCTGTTTATAAACCCCGAAGGGATCGCCGCGGGCAATATTATCTTCGGTCATATTCACGTAATCATCACCCAACACGCCTCTTACAAAAGACGGGTCTTGCCAGGAAGAAAAGATGCCGATGGCCATAAAAGCCAGGAAAAATAATAAGGCGAATAACAGGGGTTTTCTGTTCTGGTATAGTATTAAAGGCAGCTCCGTTTTTATGAAGAAGCCAATCCGGTTACTTTTATCTTTTTTATTCCGGTAAATAGAAAGATAGATTTCGGCAGCCATACCATTAATATATTTTACTACCTTACTATAGGGGTAATGTGTTCTGGCATAGCCCAGATCATCTACCAGGTGGGCGAAGCGCCTGGCCATTTCATCAGGGTCATCCGTTGCGGCCTGGTAACTTTCCCATCTTTCTTTATTACGTTGTATAAATTGTCCTTCTCTCATGGTTTAAACAGGAAGATTGAATGCCGGTAGATCTTGGGTTTTTGTGAAAATTTATGGCCGCACTTTTTTCAGTTCTACTTCATAATAAGCGCCTTCTACCCAATGGTTCAGGAAGTCGGCATAAAATTTACTGCCTGGATTACCGCTTTGGCCGCCGGGATAAACAACATATGCTTTAATAGCATCGGGATATAGGTTAACGACCATACGCCAGCTGGGGCCATGATTCGATTTCATAGCGTTAACAGTATTGCCCCAGCCACCCGTAGCCAATTGTCGGTAACTGAACGCGGGTATTTTGGCCAGGTGCTGAAGTGTTGTGTTCTTTACGCTGTACCATTCGGTTCCCCCTTGTTTCTGTATCTGCCGGATGCTGTCCAAGCTTTGATTAATGCTTTTATGGACGATGTCGCTCAGCAACTCCTTGCCGGGTGTGCGGCGATCATCGTAGTATTTTAATGCGGTGTCTTTTAAAAGCTGCAATGTCCTTTCTGTACTGGGATACAATTTCGCCGGAATAGCGGCAAACTCATCGTCCCATATATTCCGGTATAGAAAATTCCAGAATAATTGGAAAAAGGTGGCGCTTTTACTGGCCGGATCGAGCACGCTGCCACCGGATGTCAAGGTATCGGGTAGAGCCGCTATTGCCGCAGCAATAACCGGATGATGACGGAAAGTAGCATTTAATACCGAAAAATTGGAGTTCTGCAATGCCTTGTTTTTCTGAAGAGCCGATGCGCTTGCGCCTGATTGTGGTGTTACGGCCGGGAAGATCAGTCCCGCTTTATCATACTGTGTAACCAGGGGCTTATTCGTGGTAGCAGCTTCGTGTGTGCTGTCCTTAGTCAGCATTTGCGCCAACTCATGCTGAATAATCCAACTGCGCCATTCGGAAAAATCGCCGTTATACCAATAAGGGTAGGTGGCTTCTGTAACATTCTGGTTAGCGCTGGCCAGGAAGCCCCTGGCAGGGTTAAGGATATGTGGATTTTCCTTCATAGGTATGGTGTCGCCCCATAAGGTAGCGGAAATATCGCCCTGCATAACGAATTTACCCTGGTCTTTCCACTTATTAATGAACCTGCCCTGCCCCCAGATCGCAATATTGCCTTCGCGGTCAGCAAATACAAAGTTTTGTGCAGGGCATTCGAAATGATGTATAGCTTGCACAAAAGATTCATAATTATGGGCCCTGTTGTATAAGTAAACCGATAGTAACTCGTTGGTCGGTTTATGGGCCATCCAGGTCATAGCCAGTGTTTTCCGGCTGCCCGATGGCTCCGGAAAGTGCTCATCGTACATCAGCGGGCCATGAATAGTATATCGCACCGTA
>JBEBWN010000360.1:0-4355 GCA_040392235.1 Taibaiella helva
ATAATTTTAAGGGCTATTACGCTTATTCATCTTTCTAAATAGATCCATTATGAAATACTGCCTACTCTTATTGCTCAGCCTGAGCTTTTTTCAGCTTGATGCACAACAATTGGCTACTGAAAGGTGGAAGGAAATAACACGACGAACATTAAAAGGCAGCAAAGAAGTATCTTTTGAAGATACACTTTACCTGCAGCGCCCAAATCAGCAAGAGATTTTGCTGCGCAAAGGCGCCTTTATGTATAAAGGGAAAGTAGACAAAAAAAAACTGGATATGGGTTATATTACATACTCCATTGTGAAAGATAACGATGAGGAAATCCAGATACAGGATAACGATTATATTCATGTTTTCAAAAAAGACCAGAAAGACCAGTCAGCAAGCGATGCCGCTGCAAAGCAGAAGGAGATTGATCTGCCTGCTGAACCGGTAAAAGATATTAATTACACGCTGCTTGCCGGCGAATGGGAAGCCTATAAAAGAACCGGCAAAAACGGACCGCTATTAAAAATAGATTATCAAACATTGATAAAGACTCTGGTCTTTTCCAGCGAACCCAAAGATGGTTATTATGGATACATCACTACAAATTTTATAGGTGGTAATGTACTCTATTCCATTAAAGGTAAAGAGGGTAGCAATCTTCTGACTGATAACAACATCCATAAAGAAGCCCGGATCAAAGTATGGAAACTGGACGATCAGGAACTGATCCTCGAAGATGAAAATGGGATTCTCTATTATATGAAACGTTTCAAATAACCTTATATACCAATTGTAGTTCAGATGATTTTTAAGCATCGTTTTGATTGGAGTAAGGCATTCCTATTCCTGTTGTTTCCTTTTTTTTGTCTTTCCTGTGCAACAACGAAACATGTCAGCGAATACTATTGCAGTTACACAGTAATAAACAGATCTATAAAAGCAGATTCTGCTGTTGCAATGATGTTATCTCCATATCGGGAAAGTATGGATTCCTTAATGAATATTACTATCGGATATACATCGATTCCACTCTCGAAAGCTCAACCGGAATCGACTTTAGGTAATTTCATGGCCGATGCAATACGCTATAGAGCTATTCAAATGAATACCTCAGTTCAGGCATCTATTATCAATTATGGAGGTATCCGGCTCTCCTATCTTCAGCCCGGAGCTATAACAAGAGGACAGATATTTGAATTAATGCCCTTCGATAGCAAGCTGGCTATAATGGAAATTCCGGGAAAAATATTACAGGAGTTTTGTGACCATATGGCTCAATATGGCGGTTGGCCTATAAGCGGAATGACTTATCAAATTAAAAATAAAAAAGCTATTAATTTTATCACATAAATTTACGTATTGGGGAACTCCCTGTAAATCCTCAAATGATTTATATAATTGCTACTTTGGACTACGTTGCTAATGGCGGCGATAATTGCACGTTTTTAAAAAACTGCAGAAGAACGTATTATACCCCTTGCATACGGGATATAATCATAGAAAACATCATACAAAAAAACAAGTATCATGATTCTTTGGCACCAACACTCGAAAACAGGATAAGCTATGTGGAGTAGACGCAATTTTCTGGCTAAAACGATAACCGGAGGCGGCCTCATTATGACAGGCCAGTTTCCGATCCGTTCGTTAGCAAATGCCGGTATGGAAAAACTTACGATTCTTCATACAAACGACGTACATAGCAGGCTGGATCCTTTTCCTATGGACGGCTCCCCCAATCAAGGCCTGGGTGGCGTGGCAGCAAGGGCCGATTTAATCCAAAAATTCAGAGCAGAAGGAGAACATATATTACTACTTGATGCTGGCGATATTTTTCAAGGTACGCCCTATTTCAATCTTTATAAAGGTGAACCCGAGATAAAAGCAATGAGCCTAATGGGGTACGATGCTGTTACTATGGGTAATCATGATTTCGATGCTGGGGTTGAAGGATTCGCCAAACAATTAGTCCACGCTGGTTTCCCTGTATTAACAGCCAACTACGATTTTACCCATACCCCACTGGAAGGGAAAACACATCCTTATAAGATATTCAAAAAAGGCAGGCTGAGGATCGGCGTTTTTGGCCTGGGAATTAAGCTAGCAGGCTTGGTTCCTGCTGACGCATTTGGAAATACTATCTACAGGGATCCTATTACAGTTAGCCAACAGATTAGCGAACACCTCAAAAAAAGAAAGAATTGCGATATGGTTATCTGCCTTTCCCATTTAGGATATCGCTATGAAGGAAATAAAGTCAGCGATCACATTATAGCCCGCGAAAGTTCCTTTATTGATCTGATTATTGGAGGTCATACACACACTTTTTTGGAAGAACCAGTGATCGTGAAAAGTAAAACAGGAAAGGACGTTATTATCAACCAGGTCGGTTGGGGAGGCCTGCGGCTAGGAAAACTTTCCTTTATTTTCGATAGCAAAAAAAGTACCAAACTCGCCAAAGCCATAACTGTAATTCCAGGGAAACAAACAATAGGTTAAAGATTTTTTTTTTCAACAAAATGTTGAGAATTTCGTGATCCTGCATTAGTGAAGCAGGCGGATCAGGGGTCTTACGTTTAGTACTACAAGAGGTAAGTATTTCAGCAAAAAATAATAGGGAAAAGCAGTTTTTGGATCAGTTTTTGTTCTGGAATTGCTGACTTCGTACGAAAGGTAATCAACCCGAAAATTGGCTCTTTTGACCTATAAAAACATTATTGTATAACTTAAATGACTCCATCGCAACCTAATTATTCAACGACGAATTTTGATGCGGTAGCTGCATGGGACAAATGTCTAAACATTATAAAAGATAATGTCAACTGGCGCGCGTATCAAACTTGGTTTGAGCCAATCAAAGCTGCGGCTTTAGCCAACAATGTATTAACAATACAGGTTCCCAGCCAATTTTTTTATGAATGGCTCGAAGAACATTATGTCGAGTTATTGGGTAAAACAATTAAACGTATTTTAGGAAGAGAAGGTCGTTTGGAGTACCGCATTCAAATGGAAGCTTCTGCTCCCAGGCAACAACCCGCTACTATGCAACTGCCAGGTAGCCCACATCCCAAAAAAACCAAGGAAAATAATTTTGTCAACCTGGACTATGTAATGGAAGATCCATTAAAGATCAAAAATCCATTTATTATTCCAGGCATGAAGCGCGTACAGATTGATCCTCAACTGAACCCCAACCTGACCTTTGACAATTATATAGAAGGAGAATGCAACCGCCTTGCACGAACTGCAGGCGTTCATATTGCCCAAAAACCAGGGGCTACGGCATTTAACCCCTTAATGATTTTCGGCGGAACCGGGTGTGGCAAAACCCACCTTTTGCAAGCGATTGGCAATGAGGTACGCAGATCACATCCTAATAAATCCGTTCTATATGTCAGCACGGAAAAATTTATTAACCAGTTCATCGATCATTCCAAAAACCAAGAGGTAAATGACTTTATTCATTTCTATCAACTGATTGATGTACTGTTACTGGATGATATTCATTTGTTTGTAAGTGCGTCAAAAACCCAGGATGTCTTTTTTGCTATATTCAATCATCTACATCAAAATGGTAAGCAGATTGTCCTCAGCAGCGACACTCCTCCAAAAGATCTTGACGGCATGCAAGAACGGCTTTTAAGCCGTTTTCGATGGGGTTTGCATGCAGAGATTCAATCGCCGGATTACGATACCCGGAAAGCAATTCTGGAAATGAAGATGAGAAACGAAGGGCTTGAAATACCAGAAGAGGTTGTACAATATGTAGCATATAATGTGCAAAATAATGTTCGCGATCTGGAAGGTACGGTTATTTCTCTTTTTGCCCAGGCAACCTTAAATAAAAAGGAAATTGATCTGGAACTGGCGAAGCGGGTTCTCAAGAACTTTGTCAAGGCCAGCTTTAAAGAATTAAGTATTGATGACATTCAAAAAATGGTGTGCCATTTCTACAATGTTTCTTATAACGATCTACTCTCCAAAACAAGAAAAAGAGAAATAGTGCAAGCCCGCCAGATTACTATGTACTTTGCGAAAAAGTTCACAAGAAGCTCCCTTAAGTCAATTGGCGAACATTTCGCGGGCAAAGATCATACAACGGTCATCCACTCATGTCAAACCGTTGAGAATTTAATGGAAACAGATGCGGGGTACAGAGAAAAGCTATTAGAAATCCAACAGAAAGTGCAATTGGCGGCGATGTAATATGGCAAATAATTTTCTACAATAAAATATCAAAAAATATTTCGCAATTCAATTTCCTGTTATTACCTTTGCACTCCTTTAGCGAAAGAAATAAGTTCTTATAAATCAACAGGTGAGGTGGATGAGTGGCTGAAATCAGTAGTTTGCTAAACTGCCGTACGGG
>JBEBWN010000361.1:0-4354 GCA_040392235.1 Taibaiella helva
ATTCCCATAAACTGCCTACCATATTCAGGCCGGTAACATCGCCCAGCCAATAACAAAAACTTTAAGCTATAAGCAATCCCGCGAAAAAAGTGGGGGCATAAATACCCCCAACACTCGTAAAAATAGCGGCCGTATCCAGCCAGGTCCCTTTCTTTAAGGCGGCCAGTACGCCCAGTCCAATTCCCGCCACAGTAGCCAGCAAAGTAGCGGATAGGGCGAGCAAGATGGTACCGGGCAATGCATCTGACAAGATGTCCCAGACAAGGCGTTTGCTCTGGTAGGACCTACCCATATACGGCTTCTTCAGGGCCAATTCCCAGTGTTGGTTTATCGGAACACTTATGTGTTGGCCGTATTTCTGAACATTGGCCGTATCCCTGCGTAAGCAGGCGAGGGGCGACAGGTCATTTAAATATAAGAAATAACGTGTAAGTACCGGCTTATCCAGGTTCAACTCCTTCCGTACATTCTCGACAGATGCCAAATCGCTTCGCTGGCCAAGCGTCAGGCGGGCCGGATCGTCGGGTAATACATTAAAAAGTATAAATACCAGGGTTATTACACCCCATAATACCGAGAAACCATAGAGGATTTTGCGTAACCAGTAATACACTGCCAATAATCGGAATATTTAAAGAGTCGGTTATTGCAGCAAATTAATAAAAAACGGTATAATAATTGAGGGATACGAGAAACATTATTTATCCCTTACCGGAAAATGCAAAAACGTCAGTATCAGTGCTTAAATATTAAATACCAAATCACATAACTTGCAAAATACCTTGTTTTTTTATTTTTTTTGAATCCGGTTTCTTTTAAAATAAAGAAAATCGTATTATCTTACCGCTCATTATCATATGTTATCCAAGCCACATATTTCGCCCTCATTTTCCTACATTCCTTTAGAGGAAACGTTAGAGATTGTACCTAAGAAAAAGCAGCTGTTTATTGGTATTCCCAAGGAAACCTCATTTCAGGAAAACAGGGTGCCTTTAACGCCCGAGGCGGTGTCTGTATTGATACAGAACGGGCATGAAGTGGTAGTAGAGCATAATGCCGGTGAGCATTCTTTTTATTTCGACACTGACTTTAGCGAGGTGGGCGCACGCATAGTGTACGAAAAGGCAGAGGTGTATAAAGCCCATATGATTATAAAATCGGCGCCTATATCCGAGGAGGAAACGGAACTGCTGCAGGCCAACCATGTCGTTATTTCTCCTATCCACCTTCCTTTTTTAAAAGCATCCATGGTGGAGGCTTTAATGAAAAAGAAAATCATAGGTATTACCTTCGATTCCATTAAAGACGATTCCGGTATCTACCCGGTAGTGCGTTCCATGAGTGAAATTGCAGGAAGCTCTGCTATCCTTACAGCAGCAAAATACCTGGGCAACGTGCATAACGGCAAGGGGATACTGCTGGGGGGTATTTCCGGCGTACCTCCCGCCAAAGTCGTTATTATAGGAGCAGGCGTTGTCGGCGAATTTGCCAGCCGTACGGCCCTGGGCTTAGGGGCTTCGGTCAAGATATTCGACAATTCCATTTACCGCCTGATGCGGTTACAGAATAATATCGGCCGCAGATTATTTACTTCCGTTATTGATCCGCGAGAACTGGGTGAAGAATTGCGCAATGCCGATGTTGCAGTAGGCGCCCTGAAGCCGGTAAACGGCGTTACTCCCGTAGTCGTTTCCGAGGAAATGGTCAGCAATATGAAGTCGGGATCAGTAATTGTAGATGTCAGCATCGACCGTGGAGGCTGCTTTGAGACGTCCAGGCCTACTTCACATGAACATCCTATTTTTAAAAAATACGATGTCCTGCACTACTGCGTTCCTAATATTGCATCCGGGGTTTCCCGTACCGCATCACGCGCTATCAGCAATGTGTTGATGCCCATAGTATTGGAATGTGCCGATCGGGGAGGTGTTGAGCCCCTGCTCCAGGCTAAACCCGGTATACGCAACGGGGTATACCTTTATAAAGGATGTGTAACCAATGCGCCGATCGCCAGGCGCTTCGACATTAAATTTACAGATCTTAATTTGCTTATGGCTAATCCATTATAGCAGTAAACAGACCCGGCTTGCCTGCAACAGGCATAATACCGGAATACTAAACCATCGAAATAGAACTATGCCCAATAATCGTACCAACAAAACAATAGCAGGTTACCACCTTTTAATGATACTGGCCGCTGCCGATTTCCGTTTCAAGGCAGCGGAAGATATGGTGATTAAAGAATACCTGAACCAGGAATTCCCCTTCCATGTGAACCTGGATAACGAAATGGAGAAGATCAGCAACCTGAAGCCGGAAGAATGGGAGGGGCATTTTTTGAAATACATGGATGACTTCTTTGACGACGCTACCCCGGCCGAACGCAATAATCTTTTACAGTTTGCCCTTAACCTGAGCAAAGCCGACGACGTGATTACCGTCGAAGAAAACCATTACCTCCAATTGCTGTTTGACGCCTGGTACGAAGATTCTGAATAAAAACGGATGCTCTAATTCTACAAAAGCGTACAACCGGCTTGACATGCCTTTTTGCTAGCCCTTTATACCTATTCTAAGGGAAGGTCGCCATTCTCAACCGGGATAGCGCCTCGTTGCTTCTTTATGCGAAACCAAGAAAAATCCTGGTTGGCTTCCAGTCCGTCGCCCCAGGATATTTCGTTCTTGTAAGTAATGCGAACAAATTTCTCCGTATAAAAGCGTTCCAGCTTTTGATTCCAGATGAGCTCTTCGGTCTGCAGCTTTTCGCCTTTACTGTTTTTAACGACCACGCTGTCCCGGGCAATAATATTGCGTTCCTGCGTATAATAGCGGGCATTTTTCGCCGTTACCGTACTTTTAATGCGCATACTGTCATCAAACAGCTCCAGTTTTACGCCATTAAGAAAGTCCATATAGGGAGGCTTGGACTTGTCATTGCCCACAAAATTCTTCGTGTGCAGGCGACCTTTTACAATGCCATTCTCACTGAATATATACGTAACATCAGTTGCCCGGTCATTATCCAGGTCTTTAACATTGACATCGGGGGGTAACTTACTCAGGTCATTCTTGCAACCCGTCAGTACTGTGCCGGATAAGAACAGCAATACTAGACCTGAAAAAAGAAAGGAAGGTTTACAAGTCCCTTTCCTGGGAAAAGACCAGTTAATCATACTTGCGTTTGGTAAACCAGATATCATTGAGCGAAACCCCCACTGTAAATCGTACGTAGAATTCCCTGGCCAACCCGTTCTGGACCGTACCACGCTGGCCTACATTCAGGGCTGTATTAATGCGCCCGAATTGTGTATACGTTTTCTTAAGCGGGAAAGACGCTCCTATACTACCGCCCACGTCATTGATCTCCTGCCCGTTTATTTCAAAATAATCCTTGGCGTAATAGAAGCCTAAACGGTATGTTGTAAGAGAGAAGAACTTTTTAGATTCCGGCGCGGGAGTTATTTCACCACCAGCCGAAAAGCGCCAGGCGTTATCGCCGATAAATGTCCGGTCGCCGAAGTTGGTAAAATTTTTCCAGTCCGTATACACAAAATCAACCCCTGCGTCCCAGGTAAAGTTCTTACCATAGTGCAAGCCGAAACTGTATTCGGCGGGCATTTGTATATGTCCTTTGGCGCCTACTACCATTGTCTCCGGAATAGTGTCTTTCACTACCGATACGGTCGAACCGCTGGCGGTATACCGGTAGCCTACATCATAGGCATCCCTTTTTACATTGATTTTCTGTGATAAAGCTACCGTAGCACCTATATTAAGGTATTGATTCTTCTTGAATTTAAATTTATATAGGGCACCGCCTTTCCAGTACAAACCGCCTATGTTATTGTATTTGGAAAAATCCGAGTTCCTGACCGGCAGCGTATCCGTGCTTTCCCAGGAACTGGTATAGCGCGAATTGCCAAACATATAACCGCCGTTCACACCAACACTCAAACCACCCAGTTGTCCGGATAAGCCGATATAGGCGTATTGCATACTACCGGTACCGTTATAGTTCACAATTCCCTTGCCCAGCAGGTTGTTTATCGTATCATTGGCGTTGTAATATATATTGGATACCGGGGCAATGCCCAGCGCCATACCGCCATACTTTCCCATCGGTATGCCTAATGTAAGGTACGAAAACGTTGTAGTACCCGAAGAGGTGCTGACATCATTCATATATATATTCCGGGAACTTCCTTCGATAGCAAAATCCAGGGAAGTTACTTTCAGGAAGCTATAAGAAGCGGGATTGTAACTATTTACCGCAAACAGGTCCACAAAAGCGGTTGCCGCTCCTCCCATTCCCTTCAGTATAGAGGTACGGCTATTGCTGAGGTTGCCGATACCG
>JBEBWN010000362.1:0-4343 GCA_040392235.1 Taibaiella helva
CTCTTTCGCTGCGGCTTCTGACATAAGCTATATACCGCTCAACTTCCTGTTGCTGCGTAGCAGCTGTTATAGCTGTTACCCACTCATGCTCGGGCGCTAATACCAGGAAATCCACGCCGAACAAGGTGTCAGGCCGGGTTGTAAATACCTCAATATGATGCACACCGTTCTCGACGGGGAAAACGACAGAAGCGCCTTCACTTTTCCCAATCCAGTTTTTCTGCATCTCTTTCATCGCCTCGCTCCAATCCAGGTCATTTAAGCTATCAGTAAGCCGATCGGCATATTCGGTGATGCGCAGGAACCACTGCCGCATTTTTTTACGCTCCACAGGATGGCCTCCTCTTTCACTTACCCCGTTAATCACTTCATCATTGGCTAACACCGTGCCCAATGCCTCGCACCACCATACTTCAGCATGGTCGAGATAGGCCAGGCGGTATTCCATCAGGATGGCCCTTTTTTCGGCTTCGGAAGCTTGTTGCCACTCTGCTGCTGTTATCTTGCGGCCATTGCCGGAAGGCAATGGATGATTTTGATTGCCCTCCGTTGTCAACAGGGAGATCAAAGTGTCAATCGGTTCTGCTTTTTGGGTTTTCCTGTTAAACCAGCTCTGAAATAACTGCAGAAAAATCCATTGGGTCCATTTATAATATTGGGGATCACTGGTCCGCACTTCTCGGTCCCAGTCATAATTAAAACCAATATTATCCAGTTGCTCCTTATAGCGTTCAATATTTTTGGCCGTGGTTACCGCTGGGTGTTGTCCTGTTTCCAGTGCGTATTGTTCCGCCGGCAGACCGAAAGCGTCAAAACCCATCGGATGTAGCACATGGTAACCTTTCATTGCCTTAAAGCGGGAAAAGATATCGGAAGCTATATAGCCCAGGGGATGCCCAACATGCAAACCCGCTCCGCTAGGGTAGGGGAACATATCGAGCACATAATATTTGGGGCGGTTGCTGTTGTGATCTGTTTTATATACGTTGTGTTCTTTCCAGAATTTTTTGCTTTCCTGTTCTATTTGTTTAAAATGATATTCCATTTATGAGCAGTATGTGATCGTTTTTTGTAATATAGTATATCGCTTTACGTTAGGATAGGCCGAATAGTTAACTAAGCGGGGCTAACCAGATGGTGCCGGCTATACTGTCGTGTTTGGCCCCCGTAACACTGGCATAGGTGTTGGGCTCTTCCCGCCAGCGAAGTGCGCCCATAAGCGCCATGGCAATAGCCTCCTTGAACTTTACCGTCTGTTCATCAGGAACGACTACTGCAACAGATTGCCCGGTGCGGGCTAATTCCTCCTGTAAAAGTTCGATGAGGAAGGTATTGAAAGCGCCACCACCTGTAACTAGCATTTTTTGCTCTACACCCAGTAGCAGGTAAGGATCCAGGGCTTTAATGATTTGTGCAACAATATGCCGGGTAGAAGTATGCAGGGCATCGCGATGATCGCTGATATCTGAAAAATGCGGTATTACTTCCTCGGTCACAAAACCATTGTGCAGGGATTTGGGTATCCGCTGTTCGTAAAAGGCCACCTGGTTTACCTTTTGCAGCACCGGTTCTACATTATTACCCAGCCTTGCCAGTTCACCATTTTCATCGTAGGCTTTTTGCAGGCCCAAAGCAAAATGGTTCAATAATTGGTTTGCGGGACAAATATCGAAAGCCAACGGCTGTTCCCTGTTAATGGTAATATTAGCAATGCCTCCTATATTAAGGCAGAAATCGTAGTCGGAAAATAATAGCCTGTCTGCTATAGGCACTATAGGGGCACCCTCTCCGCCGAGGGCAACATCCATATTGCGCAGATCGGCAATAACAGGCAAATAGGTGTGCGCGGCAATGGCTGCACCATCGCCAATCTGGGTTGTAGTTTGGCTAAGGGGCTCATGCCATACCGTATGTCCGTGACTACAAATAAAATGCACCTTATGTTCTAGCTGGTGCCGGGTTATGAAGGTGTTGACTGCGTTGCCAAGATAGTGCCCGTAGCGGGTATGGAGTCTTAAGAACTCGGGCACGGAAAGACCGGCGGCCCGGCGAAGTTCGTCGCTTAGTACAACAGGATAGGGCTCGCATGCCGATGCCAGAACCTCGTAACTCCAGGCACCCCTGATCTCCGTCAACTGCGTATATACGATATCCAAACCATCAAGTGAGCTGCCAGACATCAAACCTATTACATTATATACCATAAAATACTATTATTCTCTAATAGGATGTAAAATAAAGAAAGAAATCCTGTTGATTGCGCGGTTGATATATCGGCTGACACTGGATAAAGAGACGTTACACCCGGTAGAACCCAAAGTCAAACTATATAGTTATTCACTGTAGAAAAAAGTGTTGAACAGGATTCCCCTTTACACATCAGTTGTAACTAAGACACTAAATATCATATCGCACGCAATTACATTAATCTAACACTTCCGCTTCTAAATCGTAGTCGAAGGCTTTTGTGATTCTTACCCGGACAAAGTCGCCAATGGGGAGTTGTTGCTCCGAATGTATAATAACCTCGTTGTCTACCTCCACGCTATCGTATTCTGTACGGGCTATGTAACGGCCGGCTTCCATCTTATCTATAATAACCTTTAATTCCCGGCCTATAAATTCCTGGTTTTTCTCGTAAGATATTTCCTGCTGCACTTCCATGATAGACTGGGCTCTGGCCTCTTTCTCTGCTGCACCCAGGGTATCTTCCAGTTCGTGGGCAGTAGTATTTTCTTCATGAGAATAGGTGAAAATGCCCACGCGCTCAAAACGGATCTCTTCCAGGAACGATTTAAGTTCGGCCACGTCATCTTCCGTCTCGCCGGGGAACCCGGTGATCATCGTTGTACGCAACGCAATATCCGGCACTTTATCCCGGATGGCCGCAATAAGATCGTACATTTCCGCCTTGGTGATCTGCCGCTTCATGGCTTTTAACATGGCATCGCTGCAATGTTGCAAAGGCATATCCAGGTAATTACAAATATTATCCCGTTCTTTTATCACATCCAGGATTTCCATAGGGAATTTAGTAGGATAGGCATAGTGTAGGCGTATCCATTCTAAACCGGGCACATCAGATAAATGCCGTAACAGGTCGGGCAGCATTCGCTTTTTGTAAATATCCAGGCCATAATAGGTAAGCTCCTGGGCTATAAGCATAATTTCCTTAACTCCGTTCCGCACCAGATGCCGGGCTTCGGTTACCAGCTCTTCAATAGGCCGGGAAACATGGCCACCACGCATTAAGGGAATGGCACAAAAAGAGCAGGTACGGTTGCAGCCTTCCGATATTTTTAAATAAGCATAATGTTTAGGCGTGCTCAACATCCGCTCGCCCAGCAATTCCTTTTTGAAGTCGGCGTTCAGCTCTTTTAATATGAAAGGAAGTTCGAGCGTACCAAACCAGGCGTCTACTTCCGGGATTTCCTTAGCCAGGTCGCCCCGGTAACGTTCGCTAAGACAACCGGTAACATATACCTTATCCAGGCGTCCCGCCTCTTTGTAAGATACTTGTTCGAGGATGGTATTAATGGATTCCTCTTTTGCCTTATCGATGAAGCCACAGGTATTCACCACAACAATATTATGATCCCATTTTTCATTTTCATGGGCCACAGGAATATCGTTGGCTTTTAATTGCCCGCTCAGCACCTCGCTGTCCACCAGGTTCTTAGAACAACCCAATGTAATAATATTTACTTTATTCTGCTTTAATGTTCTGCTTTTCATCCCTTCAGTTGAAGCAGCAAAGGTAAGTTAAATCATTTTTAAATGGCCTATAGGCTAAGGCAATAGCAGAAGCACTTTTGACCAGGATAACGAAAAAGCGTCCTCATCAGGAACTTTTACTAACGTTGGTCGAAACAGGGTTCCGGCTCTTCTGCACAAACGAATATTTTTCGCTGTTTGCGGCAAGAGCTGGTTGTCTAAGGAAGAAAGTTTTCCCAGTAGTCCTATATATATGAATTTTATTACTTAATTAATCCTTGTTCCAATGCTACCCTGATCAGTTCGGCTGTGTTGTGTACGCTTAGCTTTTGATAAAGGGAAAGCCTGTGGTTCTCGATGGTACGGTGGCTTAGAAAGAGCTCCGCTGCCATTTCATTATTGGTTTTCCCTCGCGAAAGTAGTTCCAGCACAGTTTGTTCCCTTTGCGTTAATTTGTAAGAGGTAACCTTGGTTTGAGCATTCAGGGCGCTTTGCAACAAAAGCTCTTTTATTTCCGGCTGTAAAAACTGCACACCACCGAAGACTGTTTCAATAGCCTGTACGAGTATTTCCAGCTTTGCACTTTTTAATACATAGCCATAACAGCCCTGTTGCATCATTTCTTTTAT
>JBEBWN010000363.1:0-4336 GCA_040392235.1 Taibaiella helva
AGCCGGGAGAAAGAAGTGCTGGAATTGGTCCTGTTAGAAATGGACAATCACCAGATAGCCGAACAACTTTGCCTAAGTCTGCGCACCATCGAAAATCACCGTTACAACATTTTGCAAAAACTAAATGTTAAAAACACAGTTGGCTTAGTAAAAGCCGCACTAAACCTGGGAATAGGAAAAAATAAAGAATAAGTTTCCGCGAAGCACATCGCCGTTAAGGAAGGTGCAGGACAATGATGCAAAAGAAGGAAGGTGTCGTAATACAAGCCTTTCATAAAGCCCTGTCTTTTTCTTTCCAAGTTCAAAGAAAGCGTACAAAACATGGAGATAATAGCCGGTATGGTGCCGTTTAATTAGGGCTTCCTCATTAATCCTGGCTACCCGTCGAAGATGTAAGGAAGCATTTGTTAACTTGCTATTATGGATAACAATGATTCCGGCTAGCGTACCAGACTTTTATTTTTAAGGGTAACGTTGCAGCATAAACCTCAGTTACTATTCACCATCCTCTAAACCCAATTCCGTTACTTTTTTGCAAAGCCCGATAATATTTTTCACGTCCAGTTTAAGCATCAAATTCTTTCGATGTGTATTTACGGTATTAAGGGCAATACATAATTGATCAGCAATTTCTTTATTCGTTAACCCCCGTTTAATGAGGACCAGTATTTCTTTTTCCCGCTTGGAAACCTGGAAATCGAAGTCCCGTCTCGGGGCATCTTCAGCAAAAGGGTTCCACAATCTTTTTTCAATTTTTGCATCCAAAAAAGTTTCGCCGGTGAATACTTTCCTAACGGCTTCTTTTAATTTGAAGGCAGTACTTTCTCCTTTGATTAAATAGGCATGAGCGCCCATTTGCATCATATTTTGTATCAGATGACCCGATTTATCGCCCCCTAGAATAATCACTTTTACATCAGGCGTTTTTTCGTAAATCTGTTGTATAATTAATTGCCCCTCTGCTTCCAGGTCAAATAGATCAAGGATAAGGCCATCGAGTGGTTGCGCCTGAATATAATTAAGTAAATCTGTCAATACCCAAAAGCCTTTTACATGGTGAAAATTTTCTTCATTTTTGAAAATATTCATCATTCCGGATAGCTCAATGGGATGATACATGAATATGCCTATCGAGTGCATGGAAACAGGTATTGCATAAGTATAATTGAGCAGAGAAAAATTTATATTGCTTGCTATAAACTTGCCTGCACTGGTGTCAAGCCAAAAGTGAAACTACAAAACCAAAAGGCGCAAAAATTTAATAATCAAAAAAATATGAGGGAATGAACCGACAACGTATGCTGGCCGGACACTAACTTAATGAAAAGCATAAGGTAATGTCGAACAAGGCCCTACAGGAATTGCTGCGCTATAGGGTTTTGGGTAGATACAATCAGCCTAATACCTTAACGTATCAACGTTACATTGCCTTTGTACTGTTCATTCCTTCCATTTTTATAAGAAACACTAATATGATAAATGTAAACGCCGCTAGGTTGTTCTACCTGGTTGTGACGGCCATCCCATCCTAACCCTTCACCTTGCTGCGTCTCATAGAGTAACTGTCCCCAGCGATTGAATATTTGTAAATGAAATTTCTCTACGCCGTTACGCAGCCATTTCCCGGAAAAAAAATAATCGTTTATGCCATCTCCATTCGGTGTAAAGGCATTCGGGATATCCATAAAGCAATCCTTACTAATTTCAATAGTACCGTATCCCGTACAGCCTAATGGTTCGGCCTGCACTTTTAAGCTATAACTTCCGGGCGATGATATGCGTAATTGTGCAGCAGTATCTCCTGTAGACCATGTGTACGTGTAGATTGTTCCCGGTAGCGGACTAAGATTTTGTAGCATGATCGTTTCACCCTGGTAGCAAATACTGCTATCGCTGCCCAAATAAACTTCCGGAATAGGATATACATAGATAGAATCAGCGTACCTGGTGTCTGGGCAAGCACGGTAGCGGGTACGCAATGTAACCGGAGCAATACCTGCTTTATCAAAGGCATGGGATATAGGCTCCAGACGATCATATGCAAAATGATGCTCGCCAAAATGCCAATGTAGTTCGCGGGCCGTTTCATTCGTTTGCGGTGCGAATGTTATCGATTGTCCTGTGCAAATGCTATCACCTGATGTAGAAAAAGTAGTGTGTACCGGTGTATCAATGATCGATGTAAAACTTAAGCTATCCACACAAAACTCGTTCCTGCCTATTAGCTTTAAATGGACAAAAGGAGTAGAATTTGCCTTATAGGTATATTCCCGGTTATTGCCTACCAAAACGTTGTTCTCATACCATTCAAATATTTTTAACCCGGCGGCAGAATTGTTTAATACTTCGTACTCCTGACCGTAACATAAAAAGGAATCAATTTCAAAATCCACAAGGGCATATATTTGCGCAATCGTAAATGGAAGGACCGTATCGCAATACACACTGGATAAATGGAGATAATATTTTCCGGCATTAAGGTTGGTTATTTTATCCGTATTAATTGCTATGGTGTCGAATGTACTTGTCATCCATATTTTGGTAAAGCTATTAATATCATCATTTAAGATTTTTAATTCTACAGCACCATTTGTTTGTTTATTGCAAGAAGGGTTTAGTTCTAATTGGGGAATGTACTTCTTCTGATAAATGCGGACGGGCATTTCTAATGTACACAGGGATTGCCTGATCGTAACCTTATAATTTCCTATACCTAAATGGGATAGCGTATCACCCGTACCCACCTCCTGCTGGTTGTCGACATTAGACCATAGTGTAGTGTAGGGTACTTTGCCATCAGATTTTATATAGACCAGGTTTTCCTGCGCACCGCCACAGGGAATGCTATCTTCTGTTATATACACAGAATATTCATTCAATATATCTACCTCAAAACTGTCGATGTATACTGCTCCATAGCCGATGTATTTTACATAGTACAGCCCGCTTTGTTGTGGAATAAGATAATCTGCAAGAATAGTATCGTTCCATTTCGACTCGAAATAATCTAAAGAAGTTTGCGGTTTTAGCGTATCGCCACGATTTATACATAATTTCTGATAGCTGTTTTTAGCGACAATAGTATTGTACACATTAGGAACCCCAAATTGCCCGCTCGTACGTTCAATAAAATCTATCGAGGCTAAATAGCCGGAATCAAATTTAAAAATATTAGGTTCCAGAATCACGCCAACCTGCCCTAGCATTGGCATAAGGTAGTAAATGCGTTTGTCGGGCCCCAATTTTATTTGAGAGGAATAACTTGTAGTTGTTCTCGAGTTATTCCAGGTATATTTTTCCAATGTTTCCAGGTTAATTTGCTGCGTATAGGTATACAGTATTTTATCGTTTGGACTGAAGGCTATCGCTGTTTGTACAATAGAGTCTAATTGTCTTATCCTCGTTATTTTACCATTTCGCTTGTCAAAATCCAGTAATCGAAAGCCCATACTTCTTCCCGCATAGGCAATTTGTGTACCTTGATTATTGGGTATTACAGAATATATTAAATCCAGGTTTTCGGTTGGACTACTGGGTATGATATTCTCCACCGGTTCATTTATAAAACCATCATAGGTAACAGGGAAAGCGAGTATCGAATGATTTTGCAGATCATTGTTCAAGGTTTTTTTCCGGGGTATAATCAGCCATATTCTTTCTAATCCTAATATGGACGAAATGGCCTCTGAATAGCCATTACCTAAATACACACCGTTACAGCTATCCACAATATCTCCTAAGCCATTGTCCCGTCGCATATCAATAAGGCTCATATAAAGCTGTCCTTTAGCATTAGAAGGCGTTCCGCCCGTTTCTCCGGTTAAACTAAAAAGGTAATATAGATGCGGTTTGCCCGGATATTGAATAATAATCGAAGATTGGGCGGACGATCGTGTAGCAGAACTCAATCCGGCACGCTCAAACCCCGGCGGCAACCAGTCTTTCAAATTACGGATGGGCGCATTGGGCATGAGTTGGTGCTGCCTGTTGTACACACATACCCCATCTGAATAAAACAATAGTTTCCCCTGGTCGTCACATACAGAAACGGTACCCTCTGCAGAAAAATTTTTGGTGCTGATGGAAGCGGGAAGTCCATTGCTGTCTACATTATTGAAATCTAACCCCGCATTAACGCCAAATGCCCACACATTTTGGTATTGCGCCATTAGAAAGCCCGGTGCAGATAGAAACATCGCCCATAACAATATATTAAGGTAGATTTTTGCCATAAAACATATTGGTTTACCCAGCTGATATAAGTACAAATACAGAAGTTTTAAAAAATAAAACTTCTGTATTATTTTAAACGGGATGGGTGATTACTTTTTAGCCA
>JBEBWN010000364.1:0-4305 GCA_040392235.1 Taibaiella helva
AGAAATTGCAATGGAACATCACCTGGGGTTAACCTGTGATCCCGTGGCGGGATTAGTACAGGTGCCTTGCATCGAGCGGAATACCATGGGGGCGATTAAGGCTATTACGGCAGCACAATTGGCCCTACAGAGTAATCCATACCAGGCCCGTGTTTCGTTGGATGCGGTTGTTAAAACAATGTGGGAAACGGCTCTGGATATGAATACAAAGTATAAGGAAACAGCAGATGGCGGTTTGGCTATCAATATACCATTGGGACTTAGCGAGTGTTAAAGCCACAATGGTAAAATTCTTTATATTTAAGAGGATTGTCGCTTCTACCGGTTCCGAATTCTTTTTTGGAACATTAATGCATCATTTATAATATTTTCTTCATTTAAGGTGATGAGTTGGCGGTCTCTCATGACTATTTTGCCATTAATCAATACAGTTCGAACGTCAGACGCTTTTGTTGTATATACCAGGGAGCTGTATATATTGTATATGGGCTGTTGGTGAATGCCGTTTAAGTGGACTATTGTAATGTCTGCCTTTTTACCTTGTTCCAGCGAACCGGTTATCTTATCCAGATGCAATGCTTTTGCCCCATTAATAGTAGCCATAGCGAAGGCCTCGGTAGCAGGAACAGCTTTGGGATTACCGGTATGGACCTTATGTAGCTTTGCAACCATATCCATTTCGTCCCACAGATTTAAATCATTGTTAGAAGCGGCGCCATCTGTTCCAAGACCAACAGGAACTCCCTGTGCCAGCATTTGGGGAATTGGGGCGATCCCCGAAGCCAATTTCATATTTGATTCAGGACAATGCGCGACGCCACAACGGTGTTGTTTTATTTTACCGATCTCGCTCTCGTTGGTGTGTACAGCATGTGCTAATATAGTCCGGTTGTTTAGAAAGTTAATATCAGCAAGGTAATCTACTGGTGTTTTACCATATTGGATCGTAATATCGGCAACTTCTTTCGCGGTTTCACTAATATGGATAACAACCGGGGCTTGTGTTCTATCTGATAAGGCTTTTGCTTTTCTTAAGTTGGCGGTAGATACGGTATAGGGAGCATGGGGGCCAATGGAAGGTGTAATGAGCGAATGGTTTTTCCATTTATCGATAAACTGCTCTGTCAGATCAAAGGCTTGTTCCGTATTAGAATAACCGGGAGCCGGGAAATCAATTATAGACTGAGCCAGAACCGCGCGCATGCCTGCTTTTGCTGTCTCTTCGGCAATAGCATCTTCGTAATAATACATGTCGCAATAGGTGGTAATACCTCCTTTAATCATTTCTGCGATTCCCAAACGAGTACCCACTCTTACGAATTCCTCATTTACGTGTTTAGCTTCGGCCGGAAAAATATGCTGTTGCAACCATTCATCCAGGTCCAGGTCGTCGGCCAGGCCCCGGAACAGTGTCATGGGTACGTGAGTATGTGTGTTGATAAGTCCCGGAATAATTACCTGCCCGGTAGCATCGATTGTTTCCTTCGCGGTAAACGAATTTTTCAGATCATCGGCCTTACCTAAGGCAATGATATTTTCCTTACGGATGACTATCATGCCGTTTTCAATAATGCGCCGGTCAGCATCCATAGTAACAATAGTGCCTCCTTTAATAATCAGGTCTGCTTCTTGTGGCGTAGATGATGCAGACTGCAAGGATATAGCAAGCATAAGGCTTAAAAATATCATTTTTAGATTTTGTGTTTTCTGTTTAAATCCATCCATCGGGTTCTTGACCATCCGAATATAACGACATAACTGCGACAAAATATTTCGCCGCAGTTATGTCCTACCGGTTACGGGTTACGCCGTAAACTCATTATCCCTTATTTACTGGTTAATCGAATTATAGGCACAATCATTTCTTCCATTGAAATACCGCCATGCTGAAAGGTATTCCGATAGTAGTTAACGTAGTAGTTATAGTTGTTGGGGTAGCATAGAAATATATCTTCTTTGGCAAAGATATATTTCGAGTTGACATTAGGTTGCGGTAACCCCGCCTCGTGTGGGGAGGTTATCGCATAAACATCTTTTTCTTCATATTGGATATTACGGCCGTGTTTGTAGCGTAGGTTTGTAGTGGTTGTTTTATCGCCGATACATTTGCTTGGTGTTTTTACCCGCATGGTGCCGTGATCAGTAGTGACGATTAACTGTATGTTTTTTTCCATAATTTTCTTTAATGCTCTGAAAAGGGGGGAATGCTCAAACCAGCTAACGGTGAGTGAACGGTAGGACACTTCATCTCCTGCGAGTTCTTTCAAAACCTCCATTTCGGTACGTGCATGGGATAACATATCTACGAAGTTATACACAATAACGGTCAGGTCATTCTTGAGGTAGTTATGGATATTGTCTTCAAGGCTTTTGCCGTCCTCGTTGTTGGTTACTTTCAAATAGTCCCACTTGATATTCCCCAACGTAAGATGCCTTAAATTGTCTCCCAGAAATTGTTTTTCATATAGGTTTTTACCTCCCTGCTCATCGTCATTCTTCCATTCGATAGGATAACTTTTTTCAATTTCGACAGGTAACAGCCCAGAAAAAATTGCATTTCTGCTGTATTGGGTAGAGGTTGGTAATATGCTATAGAACATCTCTTCTTCCTGAACCCTGAAAAACTGGCTAATAATCGGTTCAATTGCTTTCCATTGATCATACCGAAGATTGTCAATCAAGATCATAAAGGTGGGTTTATCCTTTGTGATATGTGGAGCAATTTTATCGCTGAATAGAGTATGTGACATTACCGGGGTATCTTCCCGTTTCTGTTTGATCCAGTCGGTATAGTTCCTGGAAACAAATTTGAAGAATTCTGTATTGGCCTCCGCTTTTTGCGTGTTGAATACTTCCTGCATTTCCGGGCTGTCGCTCTTGGTCATTTCCACTTCCCAATATACTAACTTTTTATACAGCTCTTTCCATTCTTCTACATTGGGATTATTATTAAGAGCCATAAAAAGGTTACGGAAATCTTTTTGGTATTCGGTAGTTGTTTTTTCCGATACCAAACGTTTGCTATCCATTATTTTTTTCAGGGATAGGAGTACTTGGTTGGGATTAACGGGCTTGATCAAATAATCTGTTATTTGAGATCCTATGGCTTCGTCCATAATGTTCTCTGCCTCATTTTTAGTAACCATTACTACCGGAAGGTTTGGATAGAGCTCTTTGATCTTTGCCAGTGTTTCGAGGCCAGTCATACCGGGCATACTTTCGTCCAGCAAGACAACATCTGCAATATTGGTTTTGAGGTGTTCCAATGCATCATATCCATTGGTAAAAGGGTTTACTTCATACCCTTTATTTTTGAGAAATAGTATTTGCGATTTTAGGGATTCGATCTCGTCATCAACCCATATAATTTCTGTTTGCATATAGCTGTAATACTACATTTTCCGTAGGAAAATTGATTTTTTGTTAAAGAATAGTACAAATGTAAAATTGAGCAATGGATTGTAACTCTTTAAAAATGTTTAGACTAAGGTAAAACGATGTCTTGCATAATCTATTGCCTTTAACGGAATTTTATGCTGCTTATCTTATGATTGCTACTTGGTTTTATTGCGGTATAGAAGGTCTCACTTCAATTTTACTAGGTAGCGTACGTGCCGGCATTTTAAGAAGATCTGATACCAGACGACCAATATCTTCCGGCTGTATTTTCCAGGCATCATCCGGCGACACAGTATGGTTATTGAAAGCAGTAGCGACAGATCCCGGCATGATAGTGGAAACCTTTACACCGAGATTCCGTACGTCGAGCATCATGGCCTGGGTAAAACCCAGAAGGCCAAATTTGCTGGCGTTATAAGCTGTACCGGCAGGGAAAAAGTTGGCGCCTGCCAAGCTGCCAATAGTTATAAAATAACCTTTGCTTTCTTTCAATGACTCTAATGTAGCTTTTGCTGTGTAAAATACGCCGGTAAGATTAGTGTCAATCGTTTCCTGCCAGGTTTCCGGTTCCATATTTTCGATCGATGCGAAATGACCGACCCCTGAATTAGCTATGACGTAATCGATACGCCCCCAATGTGATCTGACTTCTGCAACGGCCTTCAGTTGGGAGTCCAGGTCCCTTACGTCCGAAACAATACTCAAAGCATATCCTGGCCGGATCTGGTTTAGGGAATTTGCTGCTGCATTGGCATTTTCCTGGTTTCTGCTGGTAATCGCTACACGTATACCTTCTTCAATTAAAGTAGAAGCTACGCCGTAACCGATACCTTTAGAACCTCCAGTGATAAGAGCTACTTTATGTTCCGTTTTCATATATTGTCGATTGTGTTTAATAGTTCCCAT
>JBEBWN010000365.1:0-4299 GCA_040392235.1 Taibaiella helva
CAAAAATAATAGCTTCCGTTTTCGGAATAGGGTATATACGCAAAGGCGGTGGTACAGTTGCTGCCGCCTGTGCTATATTTATATGGTGGCTTTTGTTCCGCGACAATGCCTTCCATTGGGTGCCGGTGGCGTTGACTATTTTTACAACCGGCATAGGGGTAATAGCCGGTAACGTTGTCGAAGAGGATTGGGGAAAAGATAGTTACCGGGTGGTGATCGACGAAGTGGCGGGCATGTTTATCAGTGTGTTGTTCGTGCCGCTTGTATGGTGGTGGCTTTTAACCGGCTTTGTGCTTTTCCGGTTCTTTGATATTGCCAAACCGTTGTATATACGGCGGATGGAGGTATTCAAAGGAGGTTGGGGGGTAATGTTGGATGATGTGTTGGCAGGAGTATACGCCAATATTATATTACAGGTTCTGATCCTGTGCAGCGCATATCATTATTGACGACAGGTATACGGTAATGTTTTTTTTAGTATGGCAACATTTTTAAAGGCCCAGGTTTCTTCAGCGCTTTCGACAGCGGTTGATTTTACACTGACGATTCTTTTGAAAGAGCTATTGGGAGCTTACTATATGGCTGCCAGCGTTACGGGCACAATTTGTGGCGGCATTACCAATTTCCTGCTGGGCCGGAACTGGACCTTCGCATCGCGCGAACAAGCGGTTACAGAGCAAATGATACGGTACATTATGGTGTGGGTAGGTAATCTGGGGCTTAATGCGCTTATTGTTTATGTTTGTACCGATTTTATTGAGATCAAATACTGGGTGTCTAAAATAATGGCATCTCTTATCGTAGGTGTAGGTTACAATTATGTACTTCAGAAGGTTTTTGTTTTCAGGAAATAATGCGAACCATATTACAACCTGGTTCCGGCTGGTAATACTCCTTATGGCCAGTGGGTTGCCTTATGGGCTATGGGCGCAAAGTATTATCAGGGGTACCGTCAGGGAAGCCTCTACCGGGCAGCCTATGCCCTTTGTCAGCGTGGCTATTAAAGGTACTACTACCGGTACCACTACCGATATAGAAGGTAAGTACGAAGTATTGACAACGGAAAATGTAAGCAGGATCGAATTTTCCTTCCTGGGCTTTCAAACTGTTGTACGGAATTTTGCAACCGGCCAGACGCAGACAATAAATGTCGCGCTGCAGGAAGATAGCAAAGTGCTGCAGGAAATTGTAGTGAAACCTAAAAAGGAACGGTATCGCAACAAGAATAACCCCGCAGTCGAGCTCATCCGGCAGGTAATAGCGCATAAAAAGCAGAACCGCATGGAGCAGAACGACTATGTTGCCTACCAGGAATATGAAAAAATGCAGATGGCGATCAATAATACACCCGAATCGCTAAAAAAGAATTTCATTCTAAAAAAATATAAGTTCGTACTGGATAACGTCGATACAACCCGTTTTGCAGGAAAGGCATTATTGCCCCTATATCTGGAAGAAAATATATCGGAGCAGTATTTCAGGCGGTCGCCAGAGAAAAAGAAAACCATACTTACAGGAAAAAAAAGGGTAGAATTTGATGAACGTTTTATCAGCAACGAAAGTATTTCTACCTATTTAAAACACCTGTACCAGGACGTTGATCTTTACGAGAACAACGTATACGTACTGACCAACTCTTTCCTGAGTCCGATTGCCGATATGGCACCGACTTTTTACAAGTATTATATTACGGATACGGTAAGTGCCGACGGTATCCAGTTGGTCGAACTTACTTTTTTTCCGAGGAACAAAAACGACCTTTTGTTCCAGGGTAAACTATATGTTACCCTCGACGGCAACTACGGCGTACAAAAGGCTGATCTGGGTGTGAACAAAGATATTAACCTGAACTGGGTGACCGGCTTAAGCATGACTATCGAGTTTGAACGGGCGGATAACGGCCGGTATCATCCTTCCCGTACCAACCTGCTTGCTAATTTCGGCCTGTTTCAGGGCAAAAGGGGATTGTTTGGCGAGCGTACGGTAACGATACGTAATTTCCGGACGACGCCGATACCAGACAGTGTATTCAGCGGGGCCGAAAAAATAGTTAAAGAGGATTTTCTGCAACACTCGGATAGTTTCTGGTTAGAGAACCGGCCCGAAGCACTGACGGAAACAGAGGCTAAAACCTATAAGAACATGGATAGCCTCAACAATATGAAGTCGTTCAAACGACTGGTGTATTGGGGCACCACCTTCCTGGCAGGCTATAATGTAAACGGCCCCGTTGAGTTTGGACCCCTGAGCACTTTCTATAGCTATAACCCTGTAGAAGGCTTCCGGCTGCGTTTCGGTGGACGTACTACCACGGATTTCAGTAAGCGCTTCTATACAGAGGCGTACCTTGCTTACGGTTTTAGAGACGAACGATGGAAGTATTTCCTGGGTGGAACCTTTTCACTGAATAACAAGAGTATCTATACTTATCCGCTCAACTATATCAGAGCAAGCTTCCAAAGGGAGACGGTGATCCCGGGCCAGGAACTCCAGTTCATGCAGGAAGATAATATCCTATTGTCTATAAAACGGGGCGTAAATGATAAGTGGCTGTACAACGATATCTGGCGGTTGGAGTATGTTTATGAGTTCGGCAACCACATGGGTATTCGCCTGGGCTATAAAAACTGGAAACAGGAAGCCGCAGGCGGGTTGAAATTTGTACAGGCCGATGCGCTTGCCGACACTTTATCGACCATTACCACCTCGGAGTTTGGATTTGAATGGCGCTGGGCGCCGAATGAACAGTTCTTTCAAAGAAAACTGTACCGGACCCCCATACCCAATGCCTATCCGATTATTACCCTGCGGTTCAATGCCGGTATCAAAGATTTCCTCGGTGGACAGTATAACTACCAGATGTTGAGGGCCCGCGTGTACAAACGCCTTTACCTTTCTCAGCTGGGACTAGCTGACATTACGGTTGGCGGTACGTATAT
Source organism: Taibaiella helva (assembly GCA_040392235.1). GTDB lineage: Bacteria > Bacteroidota > Bacteroidia > Chitinophagales > Chitinophagaceae > Taibaiella > Taibaiella helvus_A. The sequence continues at coordinate 2,940 of JBEBWN010000365.1, forward strand.
CTTTGGTGCGGTGCCTTATCCCCTTTTGGCTATCCCTGCAGCAAACCAGACTTATGCCTATCAGCTCTATTCTTATAACCTGATGAACTTTTTGGAATTTGTCAGCGATAAGAATGTAGAAGTGAATATTGATTACCATATGTATGGCTTCCTGTTTAATAAGGTGCCCTTGTTAAAGAAACTGAAATTAAGAGAGGTTGCCGGATTTAAACTGCTGTACGGTGGTTTGCGGCCTGAGAATGATCCGAAGTATAACAAGGAGCAGCTGAAATTTCCCATCGACAAATGGGGAGAGACCACAACATATTCTCTGGAAAAGCAGCCCTATATAGAGGCTAGCGTAGGGGTGGAAAATATATTCAATCTTATTCGTGTAGATGTCATCAAGAGACTGAATTATCTCGATCATCCTAATGTAGCGGAATGGGGTGTGCGAGCACGGATTAACTTTGATTTTTAGTGTCTGGTACTGGTAGCGATCAATTATATTTAATGAAAATTGCGCAACAGGGACTGCCAGACACCGGCCTCATTGATATGATGAATTGCGGTTGCCGCAATTCCTTCCCTTTTTCCCGCTTGTACTACAGTTTTACAAAAACATAACGAAGACAGGAGTTTACGCTCAATGGCTACCGCAATTATTAATGATATACGGGCGAGGATCGGCAGTCCCGTTTCCCGGTATGGTTATAATCAGCCGGCATTGGCGCACTTGCTTGAGGGCGTCTTACTGCCGGCGTATGTCCTCCTTTCCGGTCATTTCGGTCGAATCCACTGATCTACCGGCCCTTAGCCGGGCTCTTGCCTTGGGCCGTACAATTCTGAAGACGGTATATGGGGCTACCATTTTGCGATGCTACGGCACCCCTTTGTTTTAGCGGGCTACGCCCGGAAGTTATCCTTGGAACCCTGTGTTACACGGGGAGGTCTCCATATTACTCAAGGGGCGTCCTGTATAGTATGGGGCGAGCCCTTCGTAATGTATGAACGTCCCCGTATGATACCGGGAAGTCTCCGTGCTACCAGTGAGGGGAGGCGTATCATATGGGAAGGGACCTGCATTACCTGTGAGGGACCCCGTGTTGCATGGGATGAGCCCCGCGTTGCATGGGACGGGTCCCGCGTTACGTGTGAGGGGCCCTGCATAGCATGGGATGGTTCCCGCATTACGTGTGAGGGGCTCTGTACCACACGTGGAGGGGCCTGTACTACGTGTGAAGAGCCTCCTATCGTGTGGGGCAGTTCTCCTGCGACGTCTGCGGAGTGTGGCATCGTGCGGGATGGCCCCCGTATTACCTGTGAAGGTGACTCGTCCTAAAAAAAGTTTACAGTTTAGAGAATAAATCCTGTATTTAGT
>JBEBWN010000366.1:0-4276 GCA_040392235.1 Taibaiella helva
CGGGTAGGCGGTAGTAGTGATATCTACTTTTTCGCCGGGTTGTACTTTGCCTAATTGTGCTGCATACACGTTAGCCATCACCCAAACCTTCTTCAGATCTGAGATTACAAAAAGGTCGTCATCGCCTGCATTGATCTGGTAGCCATTAGTCAGTTTCTTTTCTACGATATAGCCGCTCATCGGCGCACGTACTGTCAGGATGCCTTTTGCAATATTGCCTCCCTGTAAATGAGCTGACTCTTCAATTTTCGTAATGTCCGACTGAGCTGTTCCCACTTCATTTTGAGCTTCCAGCAATTCTTTGTCTGAAGCCAGCCCGTCCTGATGCATCTTTTGTACTGCACCCAGGTTCCGTTGTGCCAATCTTAATGCAGCCGTAGCGATAGCTAAAGATGATTTTTGCTCACTCAATTCTGTGGTCCTGATTTCAGCCAGTACTTGCCCCTTTTGTACGTAATCGCCAAGATTGAAGTTTACTTTTTGTACCCAACCGCTGGCGAGCGACTGGTAACGGTACAGGTTATCCTGGTTATAGCTTACGCTGCCAGTCAGTTCTGTTTCGAATGCTGCCTGGGCAGTGGCAACCTGTTCCAGCCTGATCAGCTGTTTTAATTCTTCAGAGATAATGCAGGGCGCGGTTGTTTCATTTTGCGGTACCTTTTTCCTGGAGCCGCAACCGTAAAAAGTGAATGCCAGAATAATGAAGATCACTGATCTTTGTCGCATAAGTTTATTTTTAAAATATGATTTAATAATGTTTACTTTTTCTCAATGCCTATGATCTGTCCTTCCGGAAGTATATGGACCAGCACTTCTTTTTTACCCTGCTCCAATTCTATAACATATAGCATATCCCGTTCAGGCGTACTGAATGCTTTGACATCATCTATAGTCCAGTCCCTATAATCTGAAGCTGCTATACTGTTTTGTATTGCCGGAGGCAGCGACCGGACTGGTATTTCTATCCTTGTTCGTATCCATTTCCCATCGGGACGGAAATATGCATCATAAGGATTGCCTTCTTTCATGAATTCGGCTTTGTATACCAGCTCCTTTTTCTTCCATTCCCATTCATAGACGTACACACCAGGATACCTGGTTTTTAAAGCAGACCGGACAGAGCTGGGTACGTCACTTTCTTTTATCTCCTTGGCGGGTAGATAGCCCGCGGCTACTAAGAAGAAAAATACCATCAAGATTATTCTTTTATGCATCATCGTGCAGATTTTAAAAGTTCGAATTCCGTTGCCAGTTCTTTCAGATCCTGTTTCATAAGGTTAATATAAGCTTCGAGTTGATCCAGCATATTGGCCCTGTTATTCAACTGGCTGGTGGTATAACGACCGCCATCACCGAAATAGAGATCAATAAGCTGTCTTTTCTTTTTTGAATCCGATATTTGTCCGAAACTCATCCATTTGTCAATAATCTGGTAACGGAGCGACGTAAGTTCGGGTCGGGCCGGGTTATCATAATTCAGATAATACCATATGCCTGCCGGGAAGATGGCTGAGGTACTATTTCCCTGCCATATTTCCTTAAGGGCATTTCTGGGATGGTAGAAAGTAACCTTCTTTTTGTTGAGCAGGATGACCAGTGCCAGTGTAGCCTCGGCAATACCGGTCCCGATCCCGATAACTTGGTCGCCATTGCCATCCGATCCGTTAGCCAGTATAATCCCGGAGGCTATAGCCCCTGCGGCCCCGGTTATGATGGCGGCGGTAGTCAAACGTGTTTCTGCATCCGATTCCTTATTGCCCAGGTAGTCGGCTACCTGGCCGGCACGCTCTTCTTCGCAATCCATTTCCGATGCAATAGCCGATACTTCAAGAGATGCTGTATTGATACCCTGATGAATTGATTGGGCCAGTTCGAGCTCCTTAAGCCTGTAATCTAATCCGGGCATGGTATCGCCCTGGCGGTTTTGTATAAACAATTCCAGCTTATTCAATATACCTATAGCATGGGCAACATTTAGACTGCGGAATGAAAAATGGCGACTCAGCACCGTATCCAGGACCAGGGTATGGATGGGGGCGGGCATGTCCTGTGTGGTATAACGGTAATCTTTTTGTTGACTGCAATTGCTATCGGCCAGGTAGCTGCCCATATGACTATTGCGCATACTGGCGCAGGAACCCAGCGTAATAATAAAGATGAGGCCTATTTCCTGCAGGCTGAACGGTAATTTTGTCTTGATTTCCTTACGCATATAGTCTACAATTCTGTTCCGGTCAGGTAATTTAACTCCTCCTTTTTAAGGTCAATGTTGTATAATGTGCTATAGTACTTGGCTTTACTATCTTTAAAGGACTCAAACATATCGAGGAATTCCAGCAGGCTGATGTTACGATGAGCAAAATTTTCGCTGAGGGCTTTGATCATATCGTCGAGCTTATCGAGATAGTCCGCATCTATAGATTCGTACAGGCTGATGGCTTTACTCAGATCCTGCCAGGTTTTAATGACTGCATTATTGATCTCGTTTGTTTTACTTTTTTGAAGCAACTTGGCTTTTTCCCATTCAAACGACGCCACTTTAATATTGCCCCTGTTCCGATTAAAAAAAGGTAATTCCATGGAAAAACCGGCTCCTGCGAAATCCAGTTGATTATTGCCGTTCCGGTCGTAGCTCAGCAGGAAATTAATATTCGGTATGGCATTGGCTTTTTCCACCTTTAGATAGGCTTCTTTTACCTGTGTTGCATTTTCCGCTGACTTTAATGCCGGACTATGTTGCTCTGCCAGTTGTAATAACTCATCCAGGGGCTTGCTTTTAAGATACTCAGCGTTATAAGGCAAGCGGTTTCCGGATAGTTCGAGGTAGGTTTGTGGCGGCAATGCCATCAGGTTTTTTAGCTGTAATTGCAGGTTGCTGATCTGTTCATTGAAATCGTTCAGCTCGGACTGAAAAGAAATTTGCAATGCCTTTAAGCGGAATAGCTGTGACTGCGAAATGTTGCCGGTTTTATACTGGGCATCCTGGGCCCGCAAAAGATCAGAAATCACTTCCTGCTGATAGTGCATATCCTTTGCCACCTGTTGCAGGTAGGAGAGTTCGGAGAGACGTTGCCTGAATTCCGCTTTCAGCGACAGCAGGAAATCGGTAAAGGAGCTTTCTGCCAGTTCTTTACTGCGGGTTTCGAACGCGATGTTTTTTTTCCTTTTACCCGCCAGTTGAACCATTTGCTCCAACTGTCCACCGAAGGTCCGGTTTCGCCAGAAGTCCGTTCCCAGGATGCCCGGCGAAGGGTCAGTACTGGGCTTATTATACAATTGCACATCGTTCAATTCAAATACCGGGTTGGGCCAGGCCTTGGCTTGCAAAATCCGGGCGTCCGCCTGATCGATATGTAACCTTTCTGCCAGAAGCGGCAGGTTTTCCTGAAGGAATATCTTTTCGGCTGCCTGCTTATCAATGACCAGCGTATCCAGCCCATGCTGCTGGCTCCATAACAGAGTTGCCGGACACTGTAACAGCAATAGCAAAAGCATGCGGCTCATTTTAACCAGCCCGGAAAAGAGCGGAAGTTTGCGTTTCATAAACACGAAAATTTATATTAAAATTGAGATTACACTTAGAGGCTATCGTCCGAAATGAACTGGATAGCCGAAGGCGGAAAGAACCGGCAGCCGGAGGAATTCAGGATTTTGCAATCAACCGGCAGAGCATGCTCACCGTCTTAAGCAACGGAGTTGAAAAATGCCGATGTAACAAGTTAAGGGTAGTAACACGGTTACGCCTTATGCAAAAAACGAAATCTACGGGAAGTCCGGGCTTAAATAGCCAGGGAAGGGGGGTGGTTAATTTCTTTATAGAAAAGATAGCTGTAGTGTTCCGGAATAGCGCTGCCCGGTACGGATTCCGGCTCCGGGGCATACTGTGGCCTTTCGGGGAGCACAGCAAAAAATACCAGGTGATGCATTTTAAAGGACATATTGCTCTTTGCTTCAGAGCTTTGTTTCCCTTTTGCATGATTAGACTCCGGAAAAGTATCCTGGAAGCCTTCGACACTTTCCACAAGTAATTCGGCTAAAGAATCGACAGGGTTGAATTCCTCCTGTTGTCTTGCCGATAAATAGGAAAAGTCATAAAAATCCGTATTGTAAATACTCAGGTTGAGTATTTGCAACGCCAGTATAACCAACGTGAATTTTTTTAAATATAAATTCAATACGGACATCAGGTACAATCAGTATATTGTCAACGAGGACAAAAATAATGGCAATTTTAAATTAAAAAAAATAGTAAATAAAAAAATAACCAATCATTTAC
>JBEBWN010000367.1:0-4261 GCA_040392235.1 Taibaiella helva
TTTACAAACCATTTTACTGGCTTTGCGATGTTTTTGCCCCTGCATTAAATTGGAGAATTTCTACAGTTATTATGTTGAAATTCAATTGGGTATAAGTTAATCAGCAAGCCCTATTTAAGGAAGTTTTCAGATGGTAATTATGGTAGTAAGCGGATAGGGACTAATACCTGTCCTGTCATCTGACGCAGGAAGTATTCTTACAGTGTCCTATAGATTCCTCATACTTCATATGACAATGGGGGGATAAAGGATGGGGATGGCTATTGTCCACAGTTATTGTTGTGCTTTTCTTCGCTCTATGCTGTCCCCTGTGGTACGCTACCCATAAGCCCTCAGTGTCCTGCCGGCGACTTCCTTAATTGCTATGGCAGGACGCCGGAACGGAGTTGGAAATCTGTATTTTCGGCTTGTACATAGGCATGACCCGCTACCATTTGAGCAGGACGGGCTATATCTTTGTAACCGGATCATAGTAGTGAAGCATAAAGTCAGGCTATTGGGTTACCAAGTAGCCGGGATGAGTGGTAAGGGACTACGCTTTCGCTACAATAGTGTGTTCCTCTGCGACCGGCGCATATAATGATGTACTTTGGGTTTGCTTGATGACCGTAAAGTAGGCCCTGCAGGTCATGTAGTTATAATACCTGGCGATATAATAATACCGGAATAGCATTACAGCAGAGCTTGCAAGAGCGTAACGATACATTTGTATTATATAATCATATGCGAAGTTGGTCCGCTTGTAACCCTTAAGAATAAAAGGGAAGTAGTACAACGTAAAGTCAGGCACTTTTATGACACCCTTAACGTAATGGATGGCCTTGTTGCGATAGTTGACGATAGCGTAATACTCTTATGCTGCTGGTTTAGAGCACTTTGCTATTAACTCATACTACTTCATTGCTAAGTCATAGCAGTTAGCCATCAAGTAACAGCACTTCGTCACAAAGTCATATGACTTAGTGTTGCACTTGTCCTACAGCAGCTCTGATTGGTAGCTCGTCAGGTACAACAACAAGCCGGAAAGACTATGCAATTTGCGACAATATTATTATTTAGAGCATCCGGATTGTTAGACCAGGCCTCCATTTCAATTCATTTCGAGGTACTTAAGCCGTCGACGTACGTCGGTGTCGCATGCCTGCCTTAAAAGGATATCCTTAGGCTGTTACAAAAATCACCCTGGGTTAAGGCGATTCCTCTCAAAGATTTGGCTCCCCCTTTTTCAGTTCTTCAAAAACAGATCTTGCGGAATCTATCTGGTCGGTCCAGGTGTATAAACGTACAAGAAAAATGGATAGATCTGTATCGTTTGGCGCTTTTTCGAGCGCTTGTTGTGTTAATTTTATGGCCTGTGTGTAGTCCTTATGCTCGAATGCGCGGTCCCTGGCTTGCGGGAACAACTCGTCGGCCGATAAATCCTTTTCCTGGGTATAACTCAGAGAGCTACCTATGATATAAAAAGCATTAAATAAAAGCGCATTTTGCAGGCCTTGTTACGATTGGGATATGTTCTGGTGTATTCTGTTGAACGCTAAATTAAAGAACTTATTCTTTTTCACAACGATTGTTCAATATTAAAGAGAATATATAATATGCGGCCCGCCCTAGGTCTGGTGCAATTCTTTTAAACATTTTCCGGCCTTTGCTGTTAATGGCATTTATTTTTGGAATTGGGCGATAAGCCAGGTTAAATAGATCCTGTTTTATTTAAATTTTTCTTTTTCCCCGAATTTTATAATTTGAAAGCCTGTTATCCCTAATGATCATTAGTAAAACGGAATAATCATTTATGAGCAAAAGCCGAAAAACGAAAGCCCTTCCAGAAACGAAAGAGAGACAGGATGATGCGCAGATGAAAAAGCGATTAATGCTTTCCGAGAAAAGGTATCACGCGCTGTTTAATTCCATTGACGAAGGTTTCTGTATTATAGAAGTTTTGTTCGATGAAGCCGGGTTGGCGGTCGACTACCGTTTTCTCGAAGTAAATACGGCTTTCGAGTATATTACCGGCCTGGTAGAAGCTGAGGGTAAGCTTATGAAGGAAATGGTGCCGGAACATGAAGCCTACTGGTTTGAAATTTACGGTCGTGTTGCCTTGACAGGCAAACCGGAACGTTTTCAGAGTGCAGCCGAGCAATTGAATCGCCATTATGATGTATATGCCTTCCGGATCGGCGATCCTGCGAATTGCCAGGTAGCTATCTTATTTAAAGATATTACGGTGGCTAAACAGCAAGAGGCAGATATGGCGAAGACTGTTGAGATTAGCGAACAGGTATATAAGCAAACGGAAGAAAGCGGGGCTTTGGAGGTATTTCTTTCGCAACTCGGGTTTTATCTGAAATTGGACGGAGCCGCTTTTTCAATTTATGAAAACGGGCAGTGGAAAACGTTTCGATATTGGCATAACAAAGGAAACCAGTCGGCAAGAGCTGCATCTATAGAAGGTTCTTTACAGGAATATTTGTGTGATGAAGGTATAGAGGTACTGAAAAGGGGGAAGCCATTGGTCGCTGATGATCTGGTCAATGATCAGCGTGTGCATTTCCATAGCTTTAATGCGCTTGACATCCGCTCTTGTATTTGTTTGCCGCTTTCAGATAAAGGCGCCTGGCGATTTATGTTAAACCTATGGAGGAGTAATGCTGCAAAATGGACCAGTTGCCAGGTATCGCTTGTTTCTGAACTAGCCAACCGCTTAAATGTGCATTTGAAGCGGCTGCGCACGGAAGCAGCCTTAAAGCACTCGGAAATGCGTCTGGCAAAAGAGCTCAATACAATGAGCTATCTATATGATGCAGGAACGCGTTTGTTGCGGTCGCCCGATCTCAGTGCTACGCTGGAAGAGACCCTGAGAACCTCGATAAGCATCTTAAATGCAGACCAGGGGCATGTACATCTGTACAATCCTGTGACGCAGACATTGGAATTGTCGAATGGTAAAGAGTCACTTAAAGACTATTTAGGCATTTCCGCCGAAACGGGGCAGGAAACAGAGCGAATCTGGGATGCGGCGGTAAGACTGGGTAAGCGGATCGTTATACCCGACACCACGCAGGAGAAAGAGTTTTCCGGCTGTAGTGCCCCAATGGAACCGGCTGGTTTCCGATCTATGCAGTCTACTCCATTATATAACAGGAAAGGAATGTTATTAGGAGTACTCACCACATTATTTAAAGATCCTCATAGCTTTGCCAGGGAGGATTTGCTCGTACTGGACCTTTTTCTGAGACAAACTACGGATATTATTTCAAAAATAAGGAGTGAGGAAGCGCTTAAAAAATCGGAGGAAAATTATAGTGCTATTGTAAACCAAAGTATTGCGGGTATCTTGAAAATTAATTTAACAGGTAATATTGTTTTCACGAATGAACAATTTGCAAAAATGTTAGGTTATGATAGTGCCGACCTGTTGAATGCTGTAGTAAGTAAGCTTATTTACGAAGAGGATCTGGAAGGGCATAGTAAACTGTTTAATCGCATGATGTCAAACGGGGTGCCTTATGAAATCGAGAAGAGATTGATCTGTAAAGATCAGTCTGTTATATGGGTCAACAACCACATTTCTCCTATTTTTAATAGTGAGGGCCAGCCCGAATCGGCCGTAGTTGTGTCGGTAGATATTTCGCGGCAAAAGGCTGTAGAAAAATTAAAAGATGATTTTATTGGCGTGGCCAGTCATGAGCTCAAGACGCCGCTTACCAGCATAAAGGCTTATACCCAACTATTGAAGGAATTTCATAAAGATAGCGATAGTCATTTGCCACGAACATTGGTCGATAAACTGAACAACCAGGTAGACCGCTTGACGAAATTGGTCTATACACTATTGGATACTTCTAACGTATCGGAAGGTATACTGGCTCTTCAGCCGGAGTACTTTGACCTGAACGAACTTATTGAGAATTGTATCCACGAAATTCAATTGATCAGCCCCTTTCATCACCTGGCTTTTAGTAAGGAAGATTTACCGCTTTTATATGCCGATAAAGAACGTATAGGACAGGTGCTCGTCAATCTCATTTCCAACGCTGTAAAATACAGTCCGGCTGGAGGCGACGTATTGATAACAGCGACAAATACCGGCGAAAATAAGGTACGGGTTTCTGTAAAGGATCAGGGCCTGGGCATTGCTGCAGAAAACCAGGAGAAGATATTTAACCGGTTTTTCCGGGAGGACAATCCTAATGCGAAACACATTTCCGGTATAGGTCTGGGGCTTTTTATTGTCTCCGAGATTATCAAAAACCATAAAGGA
>JBEBWN010000368.1:0-4259 GCA_040392235.1 Taibaiella helva
CAAGCCGATTGAGATCAAATTGTTTTTGGGTATATATCCCGGAACCCAAGGTTCCTATAATGCATGTAAACGATTACGCAGGAACAATGCAATTGATTTCGATCGAAATATGTACTGTCCATTGAGATTCAACCCTTGGAGGGTTGTGTAGAATGCTGGTTATTAACCGCCGCTCGAACCGGCTGTTAATAACATTGAAGCCCTCGGGGCTTCTCAAAACAATATTTGTGTATGGGGTATAGGGTAATTGTTCGACGTTTTGGGATAAACCGGTTTTACCAGGGCGACCAGGCCTGAAAAAGACATGATTTGAGCTCTACCCGCTTATGGGATTTATATATTTCTTCCCCACAGAGACAGTTCCTCAAATAGATCGTATAAAATGTCCCCCACCCTCTAATTTTCCTGGCATAGCTGTATAAGCACATCTGCTTTACAGGCAGCATCGCTAATTACTGTAAAAAAGTATCAGGTTGACATGGTAAAATAGTAGAACATATCTAAGTTAACCGCATTACTAATAAGCCCGGAAGGGCTTTAATTTGATTAATCGCGGATGCAATCCGCGGAAATAAGCGACTACATAAAAAACAAGCCTGGATGGCTTGAACAGCTCGCCATAAAAAAGTATTATGAACTGCAAACCGATTTAGGATCATTAAAACATACCGCACTCCATATCCTGAAATTAAATCCTGCAAGGAAAGAATCAGGGCATAAAAACATGGAGCAGGCTGAGATAATGATTGTCTAAAGCAAGCATTGCCAATTCAGACCTGATTACCCTGTTATCAAGAGTAATATTTTCCAATTTGCCTTCAAAAAAAGATAATTACCAGATAAATAAATCTTATTCCATCAAAACGAAAGGCCAAAATAGTTTTCGTTTAGCTTTGCGCGATGAAAAATGACCAAAAAATTAAACAAACGTTTAATTAAGATCTTTATCTTTGCAGCTTTCTACTCAACGGTAGTAACAAACTCAAATTATCATATAATGAGATTAACTACTCTTTTTGTTGTACTCCTTTTTTCCGTACAGGCAAAAGCGCAACAAATATCAGATACGACTTTCAACCTGGATGACTGTATTCAATATGCTTTCCGTCATAATCCGGTATTACAGCAAACACAACTGGACAAGCAAATAACAGAACATAATGTTAAAAGCAGGCTGGCAGACTGGTATCCGCAATTAAGGTTCGATTACAACCTGCAACACGCCTTCCAATTGCAGATAGCCAATATCAATGGCCAGCTTATTCCTATGGGTGTTCGCAATACTTCATCGGGACAATTGGGACTAACCCAAAACCTGTTCAGCAGCGATGCCTTGCTGGCGAGCTCTACTGCCCGCGATGTACGCCTCCGTGCTGAACAGAATATAGTGAGCAATAAAATTGACCTGGTGGTAAATGTGGGCAAAGCTTTTTATGATGTTCTTTTAACCCGGGAGCAAATAAAAGTATTAGACGAAAATATTATTCGCCTGGAACGCAGCCTTACCGATGCCTTTAATCAATATGAAGGCGGCATTGTAGACAAAGTGGACTACAAACGGGCTACCATTGCCCTGAATAATACCAGGGCCCAACGAAAAACCGCCAGTGAAATCCTGAAAGCGAAATATGCTTTTCTTAAAATGCAAATGGGATATCCCGATTCAACCCACCTCGGGTTAGCCTATGACAGCAGCCATATGGATGTTGGGGCATTGGCCGACACAATGGGAACCGGTAATGTACATAGCCGCATCGAGTACCAATTGCTGCAAACCATGCAAAGATTACAAAATGCAAACTACAACTATTATAAATGGCAGATATTACCGACTATCCAGGCTTACGGTAACTATAACCTGAATTATTTAAATAACGATTTCTCACGCTTGTACATGGATAACTACCCGAACTCCTTTGCAGGGGTTAGAGTAGCCCTTCCCTTATTCCAGGGCTTCCGGCGGGTACAGAATATGAAGCAGGCCAAGCTGGAATTACAACGGGTTGACTACGATATGGAACAGCTGAACAATAGTGTTCATACGGAAGTAAACCAAGCCATGGCCAGCTACAAAGGATATCTGAATGAATATTATGCCCTAAAGGAGAATGTCGAGATTGCTCAGGAAGTATTCAACACCATCGAGCTGCAATATAAAGCCGGTATCAAGACCTACCTCGAAGTGATCACAGCGCAAACGGACCTGCGCACTGCGGAACTCAACTTTACCAATTCCCTGTACCAGCTGCTGGCCAGTAAACTGGATGTACAACGCTCCTTAGGCCAGATTAAATTCGAATAATAATAATGAGCATCAGTGCACCCTTACCGTACGAAAACTATTACGAACAAAATAAATATACCAAAATGAAACGCATTATTTCCATATTAGCTCTCTTTACGGCAGCGTTCTTGCTCTTCTCCTGTGGGAATAAAAAGGCAGAACAACCACCTATGCCCCCGGCTGCTGTAGAAACAGCTTCTGTAGGCACAGGCGAGGCTGCTTACCACGAAGACTATCCGGCCACTGTCACCGCCCTCAATGAAGTAGAGTTGCGGCCCCAGGTTTCGGGCTATATTACAGGAATCCATTTCCAGGACGGCCAGCAGGTAACCAAGGGACAGTTGCTGTACAGCATTGACCAGCAATCGTACGAAGCTAATGTAAGTCAGGCCCAGGCTAACCTCGCTGTGGCTAAGGCTAACCTGAATAAAACACAGAAAGATGCAGAGCGGTACATAGAACTGGATAAAAAAGATGCGGTAGCGAAACAGGTGGTAGATCATGCGTTGGCCGACCTAGAAAGCGCCAAAATGCAGGTAAAGGCGGCAGAAGCGGGAGTTAGAAATGTGCAGACCAACCTGCGCTATGCCAATATATATGCACCCTTTAGCGGAACCATAGGCATTTCCCTGGTCAAACTGGGCGCTGCCGTTTCGCCGGGAACAACACTGCTGAATACGATTTCCAGCAATAATCCTGTTGCCGTGGACTTCTTCCTTGACCAAAAATCTATCGGAAGGCTTTACGAACTGCAAAAAAAAGGAACACACAACGATTCTACCTTCAGTATACAGCTGGCTGATGGCACAGAATATCCTTTCCCCGGAAAAATTTCGTCTGTAGATCGCGCTGTAGATCCGAGGACCGGCACCATCAGGGTAAGGCTATCTTTCGAAAACAAAGAGAACCAGCTACGGCCTGGCATGAGCGCCACGCTCAAAATCTACCACTCAGAAGGTAACCAGGCAATCATCATACCTTACAAAGCGGTAACAGAACAGATGGGCGAATACTTCGTGTACCGGGTTACAGACAGCAGTACAGTTACCCAGGTAAAATTAAAACTGGGCGCACGTATGAAAGATCAGGTTATTGTAGAAGAAGGACTGGAAGCCGGGCAGAAAATCGTAGTTGAAGGCTTACAACGTGTTCGTGAGGGAGCCAAAATTCAGGACTCCGATAGCCGTGGCCAGGCAACAAAAGAGTTAAAAAAGTAAACAGCGGGCGGGAACAGGTAATCGGCCTGTACTGCAAGCTATCTTTCTTAACGTACAGTTTCCCAACTTTATCAAACATTAAAAATGATTGCAGAAACTTTTATTAAACGCCCTATAACGGCCATAGTTATATCCCTGGTGATCTCTTTGGTAGGTGTGCTGGCCATTTATAACCTGCCGGTAGGCCAATACCCGGAAATCACCCCGCCTACCGTACAGGTAACCGGTACTTTTACCGGTGCTGATGCACAGACCGTAGAGCAGACGATGACGACCCCTATTGAAACGCAAATTAACGGTACACCGGGTATGACCTATATCTCGAGTACCAGTACGAGCGATGGACGTAGTTCTATAACCGTCAATTTTGAGCTGGGCACCAATATCGATGTAGCCACCCTGGATGTGCAAAACAGGGTTAGTATTGCAGAGCCCATGCTGCCCGAGCAGGTAAAACGCCTGGGCCTGACCACGAAAAAGCGTAATCCAAGCATTCTGTTGCTGGTAGCTATGTATTCGCCTAACGGCAGCCATGATGTACCCTTTGTGGACAACTATGCTAATATATTTGTAAAAGACGCCCTGCTTCGTGTAAAAGGCGTAGGGGACATATTCTCCAGAGCAGATGACTTCAGTATGCGTATTTGGCTGGATCCGGTAAAGATGGGTCAACTCGGGTTGAGCACCTCAGAAATAACGGCAGCATTACAGGAGCAGAACCTCCAGATGGCAGCCGGCTCTATCGGCGCTCCACCACA
>JBEBWN010000369.1:0-4247 GCA_040392235.1 Taibaiella helva
AAATCCGTTACGCAACAGGGTTATTTCACAGTTGCGTGATGATATGTTTTCGAAGGCCCTGTATATGCCCATAGGGTTCTTTACGGAAGAGAAAAAAGGTGATCTTATTTCCAGGATGACCAACGATGTCAATGAGGTAGAAGTGTCTATAATGAGCGTGGTGGAAAGCGTAATCCGGGAGCCCATCACAATTATTTTTACCCTGTTTTCGATGGTGGTAATCAGTCCCCAGCTCACGCTTTTCCTGTTATTATTTCTGCCCCTGGCCGGCCTTATCATCGGCAAAGTAGGCAAATCGCTAAAGCGTCCTTCGAACCAGGCGCAGGAACAACTGAGTGAAATGATGAGTAATATTGATGAAACACTTGGCGGTATGCGTGTGCTAAAAGCGTTTAATGCCGAACGGCACCAACAATTGCGCTTCCGGCAAATCAATAATACCCTGCTGCGTATCAGGAACAAGATCTCGGCGCGGCGCGATGCCGGCTCTCCGCTTTCAGAGACCCTGGGTATTATAGTTGTTGCCATCATCCTCTGGTATGGGGGCTACCTTATCTTTTCGGGTAAGACGCAACTAACCGGTCCTTTCTTCATCCTGTTTATTTCCCTGTTCTACCAGATCATCAACCCTATTAAGTCCCTCTCCTCTTCTTTTTACAATATGCAAAAAGGAGCTGCGGCCATGGATCGTATTCAAAACCTGATCAGCGTAGAAAACAATCTGACTGAAAAAAGCAATGCGTTACCTATCACTGCGTTTCAGAGCTCCATAGAGCTGAAAAATGTCGGTTTTTCGTATGGGACGAAACAGGTATTGCAGCAAATTAATCTCAACATCGAAAAGGGTAAAACTATTGCCCTCGTAGGCGCTTCGGGTTCCGGCAAAAGTACCCTGGTAGATCTCATCCCCCGCTTTCACGATGTTACAGAAGGCGGCTTGTACATCGATGGCGGCAACGTTAAAGATTATAAATTGTATGACCTGCGCCGTCTTATCGGAGTCGTATCCCAGGAACCGGTGCTGTTTAATGACACCATTTACAATAATATTATATTAGGCACCGGCGGGGCTACTACCGAACAAGTTGAAGAGGCGGCCCGGATTGCTAATGCACACGATTTCATAAGCAGGAAGAAAGACGGATACCAAACCCTGGTGGGAGACAGAGGCAGCCGCCTAAGCGGTGGCGAGCGCCAGAGGATTACTATAGCCAGGGCAGTTTTAAAAAACCCGGCTATCCTGATTCTTGACGAAGCAACCTCTTCCCTGGATACAGAGTCCGAGCGGATGGTACAGGATGCCATTAACAAGATTATGCAAAACCGCACCTGCATTGTTATTGCCCACAGACTTTCTACAGTACAGCATGCCGACGAGATTATCGTATTAGACCAGGGCTCAATAATCGAACGGGGCACCCATAGCGAGCTTATGGCAAGAGCGGGCAATTACCGCAAATTGGTAGAAATGCAACAATTGAAATAAGGGTAGCCCATACCCTCCACTCCAGTATGGGCAGTACCCTGCCCGCAGCGGAAAGCGCCTTTACCGGATACACATTTATCCGCTACATGTGTTATACAACCCTCATTTCTTTTCAGCGGGAATTAGATCTATATTTGCTTATATTACCGAGCGTATTATCCTTCTAACTAATTGTAGTAAAACATGAGAAAAACAGCCGTTCTCTTCGGCATTGTTCTGGCCGCGCTTTCCGCCTGCTCTTCCAATCCGGAAACGGGAAAGCAGGTAATCCATAAAATACCGGCAATGGATAATTATAAAGATTGGCATACTTATGCGAACACGGATAGCGTACAGGCGAAACACCTTAACCTCGATATCTCGGTCGACTTTTCCCGGAAAAGCATACAGGGCAAGGCCCAATGGACCATTGACAACCCCAAAGGAGCGGAAAGGATTGTTTTCGACACCAAAGACCTGGTTATTGACAGTGTAATCCTGGACGATGGCAGTAAGGCCAGCTTCTCGCTGGGCCGGGAAGATTCCATATTGGGTAGTGCCCTGAACGTACCTTTAAAAACGGATACCCGGTCGATCACAATATATTACCAAACCGGTCCCAATCCGACCGCCCTCCAATGGTTAACACCTGCGCAGACTTTCGGGAAGAAACAACCCTTTTTATATACGCAAAGCGAGTCGATATATGCCCGCAGCTGGCTACCCTGCCAGGACGGGCCTGGCGTACGCTATACCTACGAAGCCCGGGTAAGGGTTCCGGAAGGTTTACTGGCTCTTATGAGCGCACAAAATCCGCAACAGAAATCACCCGACGGTATCTATCAATTCAAAATGGACAAACCAATTCCCGCTTATCTGATGGCCCTTGCTGTTGGCGATATTGCATTCCGGGCGGTTGATGAACGGACCGGAATTTACGCAGAACCGGTAATGCTGGATAAAGCCTATAAAGAACTGGAAAATGTAGGCACGATGGTACATACAGCAGAAAAGCTATATGGTCCCTACCGTTGGGGACGTTATGATGTCCTGATCCTTCCTCCAGGATTTCCCATTGGAGGTATGGAAAATCCGATGCTTACTTTCAGCACTCCTACTATTCTGGCCGGCGACAAATCCCTGGTGAATCTTATTGCTCATGAACTGGCGCATAACTGGAGCGGCAACCTGGTTACCAATGCTACCTGGAATGATTTTTGGCTGAATGAAGGGTTTACGATGTATTTCGAAAGACGAATTACTGAAGCGACTTATGGTAAAGACTATGCTGATATGCTTTGGGAATTAGGCTACCAGGACATGAAGGCTACAGTAGACGATCTTGGCGCGGAAAGCCCGGATACCTGGTTAAAGCTCGACCTTAAAGGCAGAGATCCGGACATAGGCTTAACCGATATCGCTTACGAAAAAGGTGCCGCGCTGCTGCTGCTGATAGAACGTACGGTAGGCCGAGCACGAATGGATAACTTCTTAAGATCATATTTTGATGCACATGCATTCAAAACGATCAGTACCGAACAGTTTATAGACTACCTGGACGAGCATTTACTGCGACAAAATACAGAATGGAGTAAGAAAATTGCTCTTAACAATTGGATATATGGCCCGGGTATACCGGCGAACTGTCCCCGGGCAGACAAAGTCCGCTTTTCGCGGTCGGAAAATCAGTGTGATGCTTTTTTAAACGGCAAACCTGCGGCGCAGTTAGACACAAAAGACTGGAGCACATATGAATGGCTGCATTTCCTTCGACGCTTGCAATATAAGGTCGATAAAACGCAAATGGAAGACCTCGACAAAGAGTTCCGCTTTACGCAGTCCGGGAATAGCGAAATTGCTGATCTATGGTTTCTTCTGGCCATAAATACCCAATACGAAGTTGCCTACCCGGCCATGAAAGCATTCCTTTATGTTACCGGCCGCCAGAAATTTTTGGAGCCACTTTATAAAGCCATGATGAAAACGCCGGAGGGCAAGCGTATGGCTATAGAAACGTATAAGATAGCGCGCCCCAATTACCACCCTCTAACGCAAAAGTCGATCGATGAAATTGTTCATCATCGCATGAATTGATCATGTCGTGTATCAGATGCTATGTATTATGAGCTTGTGTTAAAAAGTAAAAAGGCAAACCCCAAAGCGGCAATAGGCTGAATGAAGCACGCAACTGGGGCAATGTCAATTTACAGCAGCAGGGTATTCGTACCAAAAGAACGACGAAAACGTTGCGCCATAGCGTCTTCTTTGCGTCTTTGCGAGAAAAACAACTGCTATGCTATATTCTTCCGCAGGTAAAACCCAAAGCGACTAACGAGCCAATCACCTAGGGCGTTATATTCGAAAAGATCAATAACCAGGCGCTCCCGCCTGATACCTAAGACCCGACACCCAACTCTCTTTTCCGGAATAAAAAAAATCCCCGGCCTTTATCAGGTCGGGGAAATTTAGTTAAGGGTCATTCTTCCTGTTCTGCGTTAAACGGATAAACCCAATCAAAGTTTGTTTTCTACAGGAACAGTTGTAACGCCATTACCCTCTCTTTGTGCTAAAATCTGGCGCTTGCCCTCTGCGGCAGACACTGTCTCGATTTTAACTTTAACAGTTCCTCTTCTTATAAATTTAAGATCCTGGGCTGCAACCTCGGCCAAATCTATCATTCTTCCGGGATGTCCCATCCGATCATTTACTTTAACGTATACCGCTTTGCCATTAGACTGGTTCGTTACTTTAACATAAGTACCGAGCTTAAAATGATTTGAAG
>JBEBWN010000370.1:0-4208 GCA_040392235.1 Taibaiella helva
ATTGTTCAAAGTAGTTATCTGGTATGGTATAGGTAGGATGCGTGCGTGCTGCATCCCAAGGGTATTTCGAATGCTCTACGATGGCATCCATCGCCTTTATTTTTTCGTTTATTGTCGAGGATAAACTTTCAAAGTACCCCGGTGGTACCGCAAAGGGTATGTTTTTACTATAAATGGGGGCATCAATATCCATTTCGGCTAACCGGATCAAGCTAACTAACCTGTCGGGAAACTCCTGAAAATAATGGTCCGGCACATGAAAATTATTGATTTCTTTGCCGGCAGCCCCGAACCGGGCTCCCAATGCATTAAGTTCAACTGATATTTCATCCTGGATATTCATAATAGCAAATTAGACCTATGCAGGCCGGGCAAGTTTAATGCTGTTTTAAAAATTCCTCTACCTTCTTTACTGCATGATGATAGGAGGCCTTGAGCGCGCCGGTAGAAGTTTCCAGAACCTTCGACATTTCTTCGTAGGGCATTTCATCATAATACCGCAATAAAAATACGGTTCTTTGCTTATCCGGCAGACTGGCTATGGCTTGCTGCAGTTTCCATTCCAGCTTATTGGCATCAAATCCATTCTCGGCTTGCAATTTATTGGCAAGGCCCGACTCATGATCTGAAAGTGAAAGTGATGCTTTTCTTTTTTCCCTTTCCAGGAAGGTTAAGGTCTCATTGGTAGCTATGCGGTACAGCCAGGTGAATAAATTGGCTTCTTCTCTGAAGTTATCCAGGTAATTCCAGACTTTAATGAAGACATTTTGTAAAACGTCGTTGGCATCCTCATGATTAACGACCATTCGCCGTATATGCCAGTATAATTTTTCCTGGTATTTACGGACAATTTTGGTAAATGCCTGCTCCCGGCTGGATTCATTTCTAAAGGCATTCAACAGTTCTTTATCATCATCCGGCAATAACGGTTGTGCCATAAATATTGTAGTATATTAATGGCGTAAAAATAGGGAATAGAATTCAGAGTTGTATCAATACAAATTGCAACGGCTTTAGGCCCTGTTTATAGATTTACTTTGTAAAAACTCCCGAAGCGCAGTATTTTTGCGTATGTCATTTCCCGCTTCATCCCCCCGGATCATATTTTTTGGAACGCCCGATTTTGCCGTTGCCTCCCTAAAGGCTTTAGTGGAACATCATTTTAATATAGTAGCTGTGGTAACTGCTCCCGACAAACCGGCAGGCAGAGGAATGCAATTAAAGTCTTCGGCGGTGAAGGAGTATGCTTTGGCACAACAGTTGCCCGTATTGCAACCGGAACGGTTAAAACAGCCGGGGTTCCTGGCCGAATTAAAAAGTTACAATGCTGATCTTCAGGTTGTTGTTGCGTTTAGAATGTTGCCTGAAGCTGTTTGGAATATGCCGCCTATGGGCACGCTTAATGTGCATGGGTCTTTATTGCCCCAATACCGGGGTGCGGCGCCGGTTAACTGGGCCATAATTAATGGAGAAACAGAAACAGGGGTAACTACTTTTAAATTAAAGCATGAAATCGACACTGGCGATATTCTGCTGCAAAGAAAAACCGCCATTGGAAAAGAGGAAAATGTAGGAAGGTTGTACGACCGTCTTATGTACATGGGGGCGGAACTGTTGGTTGAAACGATAAAAGGCATGGTGGACGGAACCCTAGCGGAAACGCCGCAGTCCGGGCAGGCAAACCTGAAGCATGCGCCAAAAATTTTTAAAGAAAACGGTTTGATTGACTGGAACAAACCGGTTCGGGCGATTTTTAATCAGGTTCGGGGATTGTCTCCCTACCCGGCGGCTTACACCTTCTTATTGGAAAAACAATTCAAGATTTTTAGCGGAGTCATCCTGCCGGATAATCACCGGTCGGTTCCGGGATCATACGAAACGGATGGAAAAACGTACTTGAAATTTGCGGCATCGGACGGATGGTTGCTGTGCGAAGACGTGCAAATGGAAGGGAAGAAGCGTATGCACATCACCGATTTATTGCGCGGCTTAAGGTTATCCTGATAGATTGTTTTGTGTACTACGTATCATGTTTTAATGCAAATAAAGAGATAATTATATGTTTCCACTGCTAAAAGCAGTACTGTTCCGCTTTTAAACACAAAGTTCAAATTGTTTAATTGCAGTTGCCCCAAAGTGTCAAAGCAGATATTACTTTCGTTATCAGCTTTGGATCAATGTGTTTCCCCCAACTTATTGTATAAGTCAGTAATCCGATCAATTGTGTAGGCGTTTATAGGTGTTGTGATTTGCATGAGTTCGGTATAAAGGGTATATTTTGTCAAAAATACATTTCCAATAAGCTTTGTTTAGGTACTTCGCCATAAACATCGGATTTCCATTTCTTCATTTTCCTCTAGGTGGCCCGGGGCGTTAATTTTAGCAAGAAACAAGCTAATATAGACTTGTCGAGCGGAGATATAGACAGCAGCCATACCCACGGCGCTAAGAGGAGCGAAAGAAGTCGATTACCAAGGCTGAAAGAAGTGTAAAAACTACCAATGCTTTATTTCTTTCCGACCGACAAGGATTGCCTTTGGTGCTGTCAGAACCCGTATTGGACAATCATAATGGCGTATACGATATAGAGCTGCATTTTGAAGAATTGAAAACTACATTACGACAGGCCGGTATATCAATGAATGGCTTATTTATAAATTTAGATCCGGCATTGATTGTCAAAACCTACGCATCCTTGCTGATTAACGGTATAATAGTCAATATAGGAGGCTGCAACAAAAGAAATTCCAGAGATGAAGATGAAGATGATAACAACAATCTCTTGATGAAAAATTATACAAAGAACGGTATGCCATAGAAAGAACCAACGCATGGATGGATAGTTTCAGATCCGTATTGAACAGATTTGATACCAATTTATCTAGCTGGAAAAGGGGGCAACTATATCGCTTTTATTGTTATTGGACATTCCTCGATAATAAAAAGTCAAGATGACTTTGCTGAATAGTTACGAAGATAACTGTAATAAAATTGAAATAATTTAAAAAAAAGTAAAATATTTAAAGTTTTTTTTCTTAACCTTACAAATGTTCAATTATCCTGCATCATTAAGTATAAAATTTACCAACTATGAAAAATGTCCTTCTTTTCCTTCTTTTAGCACTACTTATTACCACTACAGCTAAAGCCCAAGGTGATTATTTTGCCCCTATTGGAGCAGAGTGGTGTTTCGGTTCAATACTAACTTTTAATTATCCTCATTATAGTAAATACTACTCTGAAAAAGATACGGTGATTATAGGACAGAATTGCAGGAAGATATCCGCCTATTCAATATATCCGGAAGGGGGCAAGCGGGAATGGCCACCTCTTTTTGTTTATGCTACACCGGATACGGTTTACTGTTATAATGATTCCTTCAACCTCTTTGTACCCATGTATATTTTCAACGTTTCTGAGGGAGATACACTTACTTATCATGTCAGCATGAAATTGACATCTATTGGAATACCGGGTAGCAGTTGGTCAGATAGTTTATTCCAGGTGGTAGTTACCAAAGTTGATTCCGTGTATGTCGACGGTATTTATTTAAGACAGGTTTGGACACAACCTGTTGAAAACTGGGGATTTATAGACAGCTATATTGAAAGAATAGGTTCTACTAATATTTTTTTTGGTAATATATTTTTGGGTAGTTTCCCCGAAACTTATCATACGGCATTGCGATCTTATCAGGATAGTGCTATTTCCTATAAGTACACTGAATATGGTGAATATGATTGCGAATTTTTTCCGACTGCTATAAATGAGAAAACAAAACAGGAGGAAATACTGATATACCCTAATCCTAGTAATCGCATATTTTCTGTGAATATTGGGTTGTATAATGTTGCCGAATCCGATATAACGCTTACGGATATTTCAGGAAGGCGAATTTTTCCCACAATTTCTTTTGGGCATCGCATAATAAATATTGACATGAAAAATTTCCTTGCTGGTATATATTTATTGACAATGAATTACAACAAACAGCAATACCATTATAAATTCATAAAAAATTAAAATAACACACATGAAAACGAAAAAAATACCCGATTTCTTGAATTTTAAAATTTATGTGACCTTTTTACTCATTAATTTAATATTTTGCAATATTAACGCCGATGCAGCCGCTGATGATGGATGCAGAGTAATTAATATAAGCTGGGGAGGGCCTTCGCCTGGAACGCCAACCGAGGCGGCAGCTT
>JBEBWN010000371.1:0-4178 GCA_040392235.1 Taibaiella helva
CCGTTTAATGAGGGCCGCCGTATTCTTGACCTCGAGTTTCATCAGTAAATTATTGCGATGGTGGTCTATTGTTCTTTTACTCAAAGACAAGCGGTCGGCTATCTCCTGGCTGGTAATGTTTTCCGCAATCAGGCGTAGCACTTCCCTCTCTCGTTTGGTCAACCGCAACTCCTTTTTATAATTGGCCCCTCCGGTCAGTGTCTCATCCAAAAGCACATCTTTCAATTCGGGGCGTAAATACTGCTTTTGATCATATACGGTCTTTACAGCCTCTATAATTACCTCGGGAGGGTCTGTTTTTAAAACATAACCGGACACTCCGGCATTGAACATCATACGTATATAATATGCCGTTGCCAGGTTGGTCAGCGCCACAATCCTGACAGAGGGGTGCTTATGAGAAACGATGCGCGATAATTCGTCGCCCGAAATGCCCGGCATTTGAATATCCAGCAATAAAACATCGGGTTGCTCTATCTCTATGGCATCCAGCAAATCACGGCCATTACTGTAAATACCGATCACTTTTATATCCTTGCTTGCTTTCAATATCGTTTTCAAGCCCTGTAAAATCAGGGGATGATCGTCTGCTAAAGCCAATGTAATCATATCCTGTCCAAACTTAAATCATTAACGTTAACCCCCTACCTCAATCTCTATATAGACTGAAGTGCCATTGCCTACCGAAGTATCCAGGTTAATGCTTCCTCCCATACTCTCTACCCTCGCCTGTACACTGGAAAGACCAGCTCCCTTTGCCGCCTGCGCCTCTTTGTCAAACCCTATCCCATCATCTTCGACCGTAATGCTCAATATAGGCTCTTCAAAAATAAGTTGCACCAGGGCGTGTTCTGCCTGGGCATGCTTGGCTATATTGTGCACCAGTTCCTGTATAACCCGGTATATGCTGATTCGGAAATGTTCTGAAAGCGATTCAAAATTACCGTATCCCCGCACATCAATATCAATTTTCCGGCTTTTCCCAATGTACTTACAAAAACTGGATATAGCCTCCAATACACTATACTGCAAAAATACACTGGGCATCATATTATGAGCAGTCATACGCAGTTCTGCACCCGCTTCCTTCAGTATGTCCATCGTGCTTTCATATACATCCTTCTGATCGGGTGTATAGTTACTTTCGGCAAGGAATCCCATATTCATCTTTGCCGCCGATATTAAGCCGCCTATGCCGTCGTGCAATTCACCCGCTATACGGGTTCTTTCCTTTTCTTCCCCTTCGATAGTGGCGAGTAAGTTATCAATTTTTTGCTGTTTTTCCAGATCGTCCAGCTTATGTTGTATAATCCGTTGCTTATGCCGGTAGCTTTTCGCCAGAAAAACAGCAATCAGCAAGCTGATGATCGTACCCGCAACAATCATTGTGATCCACCTGTTTTTGCGTTCCAGTGCTTTTTCTTTCTGAGCCACCAAAAGCCGCGCCTCTACAATCTTCTTATCCTTTTCCATGACCTGGAACGCGGCCTCGTGCTGGTTTACATTGTTAATGATCTCTTCACCGGCAATAGCGTCATTAAGTGTAATATACCCCCAGGCATGCTCATAAGCTTTTTTATAATCGGACAGCGAGCGGTATAATAAGGACAAATTATAATGGGCCTCCCTGATATTGGCTCCCTGCTTCATAGCCATTGCTTCCCGGTATTGCCTTTGCAATACGGCCTCTGCCTTCTGGTATTGCTGCAATTGTATATAGGCATTGCCCAGGGTACTCATACAATAATTCCGGTTATTCTGATCGGCGTATTGCTCCAAGGTCATGGCCTCTTCCAGGTATAACAGTGCCTTCTCCGGCTTCTTTTGTTCCAGGTGCAGCGAGCCCAGGTTGGTCAGCGCCAGGTGCTGGCTGGCCATTAATCCTTGTTCCCTGGCCAGTGTTAAAGCCTTATTGTTATAATATAAACTGCTGTCCCATACCCTTTCCCTTGAAAAAACGACCGCTTTATTGATATAGACATTGCACAGAACCAGGTAATTATTATAGCGCATAGCCGATATTTCGGCCAGATCAAGATAAGGCCAAACTGTTTCCCGTCCCCTATTCATCTGTATCAACACGCCGGCCAGGCGGTTATAAATAAAATCGGGGTTTACATTTACCTGCCCCGCAATGTTAATGCCCTTGTAAAAGGCTTTCTGGGCTTTATCGAACAGCCCCATCCAGTAATACACATTGCCCTGCATGGCAATTACCCTCGGTAATTCCTTACGCCCAGCGTCCGTACTGTTCAAAAACGCAACCGACGAACGCAATACCTGGTCTGCCCGTTCATATTTACCCTGGCGGATATACAGTAACCCCTTAGCAGCCAAAACCATACCCAAACCATAAGTATAACCGGCCAGCCTGGCCTTTTGTTCTAATCGGTCTAATAGCGCCTCTGCGCTGTCAGCATAGCGATCCGTTAATGTTTCCGCCTTTTTTACTCCTTCTATAAAACCTGTTGTATCACTAACCACCAGGCCCTCCACTTTCAACAATTCGGTTCCCGTTTGCCCGCGGCCGGGCTTATAAAACAGGAGAAGACACAGTATGAGCAGTAAAAAACGATACATAAAAGAAACCAAAACTAAAACAAGACGTAATACAGAAACGCATCAAAACTTTAAGCAAAGGACAAATAAAGCTCTAAATACATTAACAGTAACAAATATACATATTAACCAACAAAACAAACAAATGAATTGATAAAATGCGCTCTTTTTGCCTATACTTTCATCTTTCTCCCAACTCCTGTCCGTTTGTTTTTCTAGGTAAATTTACCCAATTTCATAATCGGGTATTCCTTACAATACATCAAATCTCAATATAGAATAATTTTGTATAAAGTTCCGGAACAAACTTATTTGACAATACAGAGGCAGGAAACCTGGAGCAGAAAAAGAACAGAAAGCCGGCCGTTTCCCTTCCAAAAATCTATACATATTATGAATCTGAAATTTATTAGCATCGCGCTGGCTATCATAGTAGCGGCATATTCATCAAAGGCCCAACAGGCGGTGAGCACCGGATATTGGACCTGGATAAAGGGGGCAGATACGATCAATGTCAAAGGTAAATACGGCACAAAGGGTGTACCGGCGGCTACAAATGATGCCGGAGGCCGCTCTGACGCAGGATACTGGAAGGACAGTACCGGCAATTTCTATGTTTTTTCAGGAAGAGGCAATGGCGCCAACAGTATTATCGCGGGCTATCTTAATGATCTTTGGAAATATTCGCCGGCAACCAATGAATGGACTTGGTTGAAAGGCGATTCTACCACCAATATACCCGGCACTTATGGCAACAAGGGCGTTTCGGCCCCCGCCAATAACCCAAGTTGCCGCTACCGTTTTCCGACCTGGACTGACAAAGAAGGCAATTTCTGGTTATTTGGCGGCTATGGTGCGGCATCCAGTTTACCTACCAGGAGCTATCTTAATGACCTCTGGAAATATTCGCCGGCAACCAACGAATGGACTTGGGTTAGCGGTCAGAATATAGGGAATATTAACGGAGCCTATGGTACAATGGGCCTGCCTTCGAGTGGCAATTTGCCCGGTGCCCGGGAGGGATCTGCCGGCTGGATCGACACCAATGGCAACTTTTGGATATTCGGAGGAAGCGGTTACGGCAATACCCATAATAAGACAGGCGTACTGAGTGACTTATGGAAATACGATCCGGCAGGAGATGTCTGGACCTGGATCGCAGGTGATTCCAGCATTAATGCAACGGGCATATATGGAACAAAAGGAACTGGCGCTGCTACCAATAAACCCGCTGCCCGCAAATATTCGGCCAGTTGGATAGATAAAGACGGCAATTTGTGGCTCTTTGGCGGTAGCCGCGACGGAAGCAATCAGTACCTGAACGATCTTTGGAAATATGAGATCGCAAAAAATGAGTGGACCTGGGTAAGCGGCGATAGCGCTTTGAACGGTATTGCCACTTATGGCACCCTCTATACACCAGGTGAAACAAATACGCCAAGCGCCCGTATGGGAGCAGGCGCCTGGACCGAGACTGATGGCCACTATCTTTGGCTGATGAACGGCAGCGGTGTTGGGGCGCAAGGTACCGGATACCTGAACGACCTCTGGCTGTTCAACACCCAGACCAGCAAATGGACCTGGGTATCCGGCGATAGTATAACGAACCAGAACGGTGT
>JBEBWN010000372.1:0-4160 GCA_040392235.1 Taibaiella helva
CCATCTGTGGCAGTTCCGGTGCCAGCATCGAACTTAGCCAGCAAAATGCCCATTTCTTCAGGCAATGCACCGGCCGGGCAATCATAACTGCCTATCGCAATTTACGACCGGTCTGGTGAAACAGCTAAACTACCTACATAATAAGCGCCCGGTCCTGCCATTTTTCCAGTATTCGAATTTACCGGTTTATCGCTAACGCCATCGCGTGTAATATGATAAGCCCGGAATACGGGATTCTGCGACTCGTGTACAACCAGCCAAAGGTCACAGTTGTTACCCGGAACGGCTATCATCCCCTCACTTAAGGGACTATTATCCAGTATAATATTCTTTCGTCCCGCAACAATATCACCTCGTCCGCTATTTAAGCTCATATCTACAATTGAATAGTACAAAGCAGGAATAGTTCCTTGATAGTTTAGTGAAAACAAATAGTATTTGCCTGCAGAATCAATCACAGGCACAATACAGACACCTTGTGTTGTACTTCCTGTTGAGCCGTTCCCTAACAAACTATCGCCATTCGGCATTACCTGGTGCGTACTATCCCAGCACTTCCACCCATCAGAATAAAACAACAGGCGACCAGTAACAGGATCTGCAACCGCTGTAGCCCCCTCCACATTACTTAGCTGTGTTTGTATACCTACAGGCCCGCCTGAATTAAAATCCAATCCCGCATTTGTTCCGAAAGCCCATACCCGGTTAGCTTTAAGATAATTGCTCTGCTTATTAAAGTATTGCGCTTTCAGCGTCCCCGCAAACCCCGTACAGATCAACAATCCCAGAAAAAGAAAGTGTCTAAAATGCTTCATTGAAAAAACAGTTTTTTGAAATTTGAATGCAATATTGCAAAACAAGAACTACGGCAATCCTTGGCACACAAATACCCCCGGCACCTGGAATTATTTGCAAAGCAATGCCCATCTAAATATAATCAGCTAAAATTTATAAAGCAAGAAGGAACAAAAATTTTCTGCCTACTTTCCTAAAAGAATTAATATTTAGTCAGAGGTAAAATTCAACATCAAAGACTTCAGGGCCGAACATCCGATATAAGGCATTTTAAATGTATTATATACAAAAGAAATACATGACCAGATCTGCTCAGCGCAGTTTCAGCGACAATACAATACCCGGCACGAAAACAACCTTACGCAAAAGGTAAAAAGGCGAAAATCAAAATAGTTCCGGATTTTGATAGTCAGAACAATAATTATTAAGAGTATGACACATCCTAAACAGGAAAAGACGTATAACAATATCAATTGCTACTCCCCCTGGATAACATTGAAGATTTTCGAAAAGCTTCAACGAAGGACCGGAGTTGATCCACTTTTTCCTGTGTCCCCATACCCCTGCGTGCAATACGGCTAACAGTGGATTTAGCAATCCTGGTATGAACATAGATTTGCTCCTGGACACCTCTCAGCTTCAGTAATTTCCGGAGCTGCTTCAGTTCATCAGGAGGATAATAAATCATGGTATGGTTTTTTACTTCTATATTTGTACTCATTTCACGCTTATTTTACGCTGTTTTTAAATAATTTTGCACCAATTTCCGCTTATATTAAAAAATAACAATAAACAATATTACAGAATTTCTGCGCAAAAACAAAGATTTCTGCCAAAAAATAGCTTATGATTCATATCCTCCCTCATACGGAGCGATTTATTGAGGTGTTTGAACAACTTAAAGATGCAGGAAGGCTTCCTACTAATGCTGCTATTGCACGCAACATAGGCATGAAGAGCAGCAACACCCTAACCGAAATCAGGAAAAGACGGCAGAATATAAAAATTGAACATTTACAGAATTTCTGTAGCCAATACCAGGTAAATATACAAGATATCCTGGACGATGACCGCGATCTTTCCCCGAAAAGCAATTGGCCGCAGGCCGGAATCCTGGAAGACCAGACTTTAATTCCCTATTTCGACTTCGATTATTTTGATGAGAGCACCGAGGATGCCGGTAACGCCAAAAGTGTACCCCTATACTACATGAAGATTCCCGAATTCCGGGGCTGCATAGCCTTTCGAATTCATTCTGACAGCATGACGCCCCTGATCCCTCCAGGCGGCATTATGTTTTGTAAAAAACTCGATGACTGGAAAGATGTTATCGAATTTGGGCAGATCTATCTCATTCGTCTTAAGGGCGACAGAAAGTTACTTAAGCATATATATAAGCATCCGGACAATCGCCTTTTCGTTTTAAAAAGCGCTAACGTCGACCTTGAGGAATTTACCGTATCCAAAAGCAAGATCGAATCCATCTGGCTCATTGAAGGATGGTTATATAAAAAAACGCAATAGCTCCATTTCCCCTGCCTGACCAATACTTGGCATCTAACTAAAAAAGTTTATTTTGCAGCGCTATGATGTCCAAAAAATGTAAATACGCTTTGAAAGCGCTGGTAAGGCTGGCCCGCAATTATAAACAGGGTTACTTGTCCATTGGCATCATAGCAGAAGAAGAAAATATCCCCAAAAAATTTCTGGAGCAAATCCTGCTGGAATTAAAACGCACAAAACTCGTCAACAGCAAGCAGGGCATAGGCGGCGGCTATTACCTGTTAAAACCCCCGCAGGAAATTTCCGTAGCGGAACTACACCGTATTTTTGATGGTCCTATTGCACTGACGCCCTGCGCTTCGCTATACTATTACGAAACCTGCGACGATTGTCCCAACGAAGAGCTATGCTACCTTCGGAAAGAAATGATTGCCATACGGGATAAAACGAGGACTATTATGACAGAAACCACTCTGCAATCCTTTCTCAACAACATTGCCGCGCTCCAGCAAAAGAAGAAAAAGCTGAACTAACTATTTCGGCCTGCAAGGATAACCCGAAGTGTCGTTTTTATATTTTTTTAAAAAAAACTACTAAGACTGTAGTATTTGTAGTTTTTTGTTTTACCTTTGTCCCGGTTCTTTAATTTCTTATCCAGAAAGGCAGAGGGAAATGGCCCTGAGACGCCTTGGCAACCAGTTCTATTCATGTGCGTAGAGCAACGGTGCTAACTCCATCCCTTCCCAGGGAAAGATAAGCCGGTAGTGTAATCATTGCGTCCAAATGTATGTAACACTTCTCCGATCTATCTGAAATAGTGGTGCAGGGTGTAATTTTTGGACTTTTTTTAAAGATTAAAACACTACCAATTCAATGGACTTTATAGATGTTAATAGCATGACAACAGCAACAATAACAGCAGTTCAACAGTCTAACCCAATTGCAGACTCCGGTGGGCAATGTTGCTGTTTATGTCCGGCCATAAAACGCTAAAAGTTGTCCTTTAACGCGGCTTCCCCTCCGTGTACATTTACTTGAAGAATCAAATAACTAATCCAATGAGCAATCATATTTTCGACGCTTTCCCTGCACTGCAGGTAGCCATAGAAGAACTGCCTCTCCAGCCGGCCTTAGACTTATTATTGGAACGTTTCCCGGGAGCAATTACGTTCTCTACCAGTTTTAGTTTCGAAGACCAGATCATAACTCATATGATCGCTGACCGTGATATAGCGTTGTTCACACTAGATACGGGCAGGTTGTTTCAACAGACCTATAATACATGGAATGCAACAAGGGAATGGATTGGCAAAAACATACAAGCGTATTTTCCCGACGCAGAATTGTTACAGCAATTTGTGTCCACGCAAGGTCCCGACGCTTTTTACCAGTCGGTAGAAAACAGGAAAAAATGCTGCTATATACGGAAAGTAATACCCCTTCAAAATGCATTAGCCGGTAAAGCCGTATGGATAACGGGCTTGCGGGCCGAACACTCACCCGAACGCCAGGACTTGTCGGTACTGGAATGGGATAATAACAACCGGATTATTAAATACAATCCTTTGCTGCACTGGGACAATCAACAGGTCAGGGCTTATATAAGGCAGCACCGTATACCATATAATGTGCTCCACGACCAGGGTTATGTCAGCATAGGATGCGCGCCTTGTACCAGGGCTATAAAAGAGCACGAAGATTTCAGGGCAGGCCGGTGGTGGTGGGAAAATAATAGTAAAAAAGAATGCGGGCTGCATACCCGCTAAAAGGAACCTAAAACAATACAAATATGTCAGCTTATAGATTAGACTATCTTGATCAACTGGAATCGGAGGCCATCCACATATTCCGTGAAGTGGCCG
>JBEBWN010000373.1:0-4126 GCA_040392235.1 Taibaiella helva
GGCGCCTATCCATTCCCTGAATCAAAACGGTCGGGGGGATGCCGGATCAGGTATGAGTTCCACTCCCTTGCTGATAGTTAACCATCCAGTTGATACCGAACTTATCGGTAAAACTCCCGTAATACGCCCCCCAAAACATATCCTGTATAGGCATATGCACGACGCCGCCTTCAGACAATGCCCCGAAAATCCGGTCGGCCTCCTCCCGGGATGCCGGCTCCAGGTTAATGTGCATATTATTGCCCTGTGTAAGTGTAAAACCCATCTCCTTAGGCGCATCCGTCCCCATCAGTATATGCCCGCCGATTAAAGGTAACTCCACATGTATAACCATTTTTTTCACAGAATCAGTTACAGGCGGATGATCGGGACCGGCAGGAATATCACCGAATCGCTGTATTCCACCCACAAACTCCGTGCGAAATACCGATTTATAAAAGGTAAAAGCCTCTTCGGTATTGCCTGGAAAATTGACATAAGAAGATACACGCAGGCCACAAACCGGCTTTTTTTGTTTTCGCAGATAGAAAAGCGATTTAATATATTCATCAAGGTTTTCAAGCCCCATAGTAAAGCCATCATTAAAGCCCATTTTCACAATCTCCTCCAGGTCGGAAGCTTTTTCGAAATGGATCTCAACATGCACCACCGTTGTTCCGTCGCTTCCGGTTTCAAAGCGATTTGTCCATTTCATCCGGGGCATGTCCTTATTGATTACGCCCTGCTCATCGCAGAAAGCATCCCAACCGGAATACTGGCTCCGGGGACTGATATGTTCGTATGCAAACAGGCTCCAGTGCCGCTCACCTTCAGGGCCAACCATACAATAGAGCCAACGATTTCCCTCAGAGAAATTCATACTCTTTGTTTCTGTCTTCCAAGGCTTGGGCGCCCACCATTGATCCAGGATGTCCGCTTCCGTCCAGGCGGCCCATACCAGGTCCAAAGGAGCGTTAAAGGAGCGTTCCACATTGATCTTCTTCTGGTCTTTGTTAACGTCGAAATGAAAAATAATGGCTTTGTTCATTTTTTTTGTTTTAGTTTGATTATATAGAAAAATGCATTATCCCGGTAAGCAAAATAGCGCTGCCCCCAAAAGCAACCATTTGATTGCAAATATAAATGCAACTATTTGGTTTCTCAAACTTTTAAGCATCTTTTTTGATCTCTTCTATCGTCCATACAGCTTCGCAGAAAGTCATACTATTCATATACCCATTGTAATCAAGCACATGTGCTTAACGCAAACATGACATTTCCTTAGCATAGCCTACACATTAGCCTGCGACATTTGCATCAAATTACAATTATTCTGAAATGAAGTTCAATTACAAATCGGGCTTATTAGCTGGTCTTTGCCTGTACGGCAGCCTGGCAAGCCAGGGCCGGGATCTCTACGTCCGCGAGAAAAATGGCAAAGAAACGGTTTACGCCATCGCTACGCTGAACAGCATCCAATTTAAAAAGGGTGAAATGGAGCTACACACAGGTGCCAACACCGTCACACGCTACGCGCTCGAAGAGCTACGCCACCTAAGCTTTACATCCTTACCGGCAGCTTCCATACAGGAAAGCACGGCGCCACAGAAAATATGGGCAACCCTATACCCCAACCCCGTCGCGACTTGCCTGCAACTGCAATATAACACGGCCGTAACAGAATCTCTGCAATTCGAAATATGGACGATTGACGGCAAAAAAATGATGAGCTGGGTGTTATCGCCCTCCCAACAACCGCATACCATCGATATAACGCCCTTGCCGCCAGGTATATATATAGGCAGGTTGCAATCGGGTGCACAAAATCAAACCCTGAAATTTGTAAAACAATAAACAACAGTTCAGATGAGAATATTATTATTTTTAGCCGGGGCCTTTGCGCTACAATGTAGTCCGGCAGCAGCTCAGGACACTATGATGATCCGGCAAAAGTCGGGGACGGTGATCAAATATGCTACTTCAGGCATTGACAGCATTTACTTCCAAAATGCAACGGATGCTGACTATACGCTACCGGCTGTAGGCAAAGAAGGAATTCCTCTTCCTTACTCCGTTATGGACACCTTGAACAATGTGGAAATCCGTAACGGCGGCTTCGGATCGGCGGCCTGCGCCCATCCGAACAGGGCGGGAGAATTCTATGCCCTTACCGACCGGGGGCCCAATGCCGATGTAACCGGGGGCAAATACTTCCCGGTTCCGAATTTCGTTCCACGTATCGGCCATTTCAAACTCAAAACAGACGGTACCATTGAAAAACTGAGCGAAATCTTGCTCAAAGACCCCTATGGACGGGCAATCAGCGGGAGACCTAATCCGGCAGGCTATGGCAGCACCGGCGAGATCGCCTATGACCTAAGTGATAAAGTGTTGCCCTATGATACTTTCGGATTGGACTCAGAAGGACTGGTGGCTATGGAAGACGGTACATTTTGGGTTTCTGACGAATACGGCCCTCATATAGTGCACTTCAGTGCTGAAGGACGGCAGCTTGAACGGATAAGCCCCTTAAACCTGATGACAGGGGGACGTAAACTGCCTGCCGTACTGCAACGCAGATGGGCTAACCGGGGTATGGAAGGCCTGACCGTAACACCGGATCAGAAAACGCTGGTCGGCATTATGCAATCAAGGCTGTACAATCCCAACAATGCAGGAGCGGTCAATAAAACATTAACCAGAATTGTTACCCTGAACCTCGAGACGGGCATTACAAAACAATACCTGTATAAACAGGAAATAAACGACAACTGTAATTCAGAAATCACAGCATTATCCGACAGTACCTTCCTGGTTGTGGAACGGGATCAGTTGTTTTCGGCAGACTTCAGCAATCCGTCATCCGTAATGAAACGGGTCTACAAGATCAATATTGCAAAAGCTACCGATGTAACGGGAGACTTTAATGCCATGGATGGGTTGCTGGTAAACGGCAAAACCCTGGAAGCCAACACCTGGGCCGAATTGACGGCAGCTAATATTCTACCGGTAGAAAAAACACTGGCTGTAGACATGATTACTGCCCTGGGCAATTACCCACACGACAAGATGGAGGGCCTGTGGTTGATCGATGGGCAAAAACTCGGCGTAATTAACGATGACGATTGCGGCATATGGAGCGATCCCTCCAACAAAATAATGCGTAAATCACTATCACCCAACAATCCCAAAATACCTGTTGATGGTAACAGGTTGTATATAGTGGATTATCAATAATAAGATTGCCTTCTGTACACTGCCAGCCCTTTTAATCGTAGCGACGAAAAAAAGGGCTGGCAGTATATTACTTACAAGTACCTATGCATCAGGTACTCTATACGAACTGGTTTCCTGGTTTTGCCTTTTTTCTTAACCCTAATACCTGCTGGCCTCTTGCAACCTATCCAGGTCTTCCCTGTCCAGGATGATATGGGGAGCTGCCAGAAGAGTATGCAGTTGAGCCTCATTGGTTGCGCTTACAATAGGCGCTGTTACCAGGGGCTGTGCCAGTAACCAGGCCAGCGCTATAGTGGCTGGCTGGCTATGATATTTCTGCGCAACAGCATCCAAGGCGGCTATTACGGCCTTCCCTTTTGCATTCATATATTTAGCGGCAGCAGCTCCCCGCGGGCTTTGGGCCAGATCGGCTTCGCTCCTGTATTTACCGGTCAGGAAACCTGCCGCAAGCGACCAGTAAGGAAATACGTTCAGTTCGAATTGCGCGGCAAGCGGAGCGTAGCCCTTTTCAAAACCGCTTCGCTCCATAAGATTGTAATGGGGCTGTAAAGCAATATAACGGGGCAATCCCTCGCGTTCGGCAGCATTAAAAGAATCTTGCAGGCGTGCAGGCGACAAATTTGATGCAGCAATATAACGTACCTTTCCTGCTTTGATCACCTCATCATAGGCAGAAAGCGTTTCCTCGACCGGAGTTCGGTCATCATCAAAATGGGTATAATAGATATCAATATAGTCGGTGCCTAAACGTTGCAGGGAGTTATCTACGGATGCCAATATATGTTTCCTGCTGATATCAAAGCCATGCTCCCGCGTTTCAGAGCCAACTTTAGTAGCCAAGACTACCTCGCTCCTGTTTTTCCGCGCCTGCATCCATTTTCCGATAATATATTCCGACTGTCCGCCCACA
>JBEBWN010000374.1:0-4125 GCA_040392235.1 Taibaiella helva
ATACTTTATACACTGGGGGATGCACCCAATTGAGTGTAACAGCAGACCCTAAATAGGCTGGTCTTTAGTTAGACCAGCCTATTTATTGTTCAGCCAACTAATAGAGTTAGCCAAATTCAAGTCTAAAAGCGGAATGTAACACCCAAGTTCACTGCACTCATATCATCATACCCTCCCTCTCCATAAAAACCGAAAGAGCGGGTGACATAGTAGCGTGCGCCCACCTTAAATAAAGGTATTACTGAAAAGTGCGTGTTATTTTTTAAATTTCTGCCGTCATCATAAGAATAGGTACGCTGACGAATACCTAATCCGGCACCAGCGTATACATCAAGCTTAGCCACAGGTATGAGTTTGTTAAAGTGATAATATCCCATTGCCCCAAGACTAATAGCAAATGTACGATCCACATAGTCCGGTCCATATTTATATCGAGACAACGCGCCAGCAACATAACCGCCAATACCTACCTCGTTCATTATACCATGTTCATATTTAACATAAAGTGGACCAAATCCAATCCTGTTAAAACCACCGTATCCATAATAATCGCCAGTAGCATGATTGGGGAATCCATAACCTAAAGACAATAAACCCGTGCTTTTGTCAAAAGAACCGCTATTACGGCTTTTATACGGTGTTTTATAAAAATTCTTTCCTTTTTGCGCCTGGGCCGACGTTACCGACATGCCCATCAGCGCCATGAGTAATACGTAGGGGAGTGGATTCTTTCTCATATAGATTATTTTCGTTTAGATGTAGAAAACAGATTTAATTACAAAGTTGAGACTATTTTTATATAAACAAAAGTTAATCCGGGAAAATTTCCTTCTTTAAGGATCCCGGCAGGGGCTTTAATGAATTAGCCCGGTCAATGCCGGACTAATTTTTCCCAGTTTGCATGGCTGGTGTAATAGAGGGGCTAGTGTTAAAAGTAAAAAAGCAAAACCAAAATGCGCAACATATACTAGCGAAGCGTTCTCCAGGCGACAAACTATGATTAACTTATCATTAGTTAACAGAAACAAAACAATATGTTTTACAATCCACTCAGAATATCATTCACCTTAAACGAGCTCATATCGAAATAAGTTTCGTCCGCCGCTTTGTCAAATTGCAATAAATCCCGTTGGCTTTCTACATTACCCTTCTTGTCGTATAGCACGGAACGAACAATGAAGCCATCTATCATATCTTTATATTCGGGACTTTCCGGAAACTTATAAGCACTGAGTCGCGCACCGAACATATAATTATCCTGCAGGTTCAGATGAATGTCTTTGGATACCCAGGCATCGAAACGCACTGAGCCGGGGTCTTCCTGATCCACATAAATAAACTTGCGGCAAGCATAGCCATTGATCTCCCGGCGTTCGTCTGTAGCTTTCCAGGTAGCCCCTGTACCCTCCTCCATTTTTTCCGCTTCTTTCTTCGCCATCCGCTCCACCATCTTTTTCATATTGATCAGGGGCATTTTCATCGCAGTCTTATCCTTGACAGAAACCATATAATTGGCTTTGTCTGCATAGTTATAGATGAACCGGGTTTCATTTTTATCTCCTTCCTGCATTACAATACATTCTCCCACCTTGCCGAAAACGATTTTATCCCGGGTTTTGTCCTTTACTGCGCCTTTTTTAAAGGTTGTGGTTTCAAAAGAAAGGGTTGCCTGTACTTTATTGTTCGGGTCTTTATAACGGGTGTCATTTTCGTAAGTAACTTTTTCAATTTCTTTCCGCCCCTTTTCGCGCTGCTCCGTTCCGTACTTTTTTTCCATATTGCGTTCTACCTGGTTGCGTATAGCACCGCGTTGCGCAAAAACGATATTGATATGGCCCAGGAAAATAAGGGCGAGTAAAATATGCTTCATTGTTATTGGTTAAAAAATGATGTAAATTGATTCTGGTCATTTCCGGACAAGTCCGGTCTTTTTATTCATCCGCCCGGATACTATAGCACTTTTAATTGCCTACCAGCCCGAGGTTGCTCATATTTTCGACGGCGAAGCGCACCAATACTGCCGTATTCCTGGCACCCAGTTTAGCCAGCATATTTTGGCGGTGGGTATCAATTGTGCGGCAGCTTACATACAATATACCTGCTATTTCACTATTGGTATAGCCATCAATAATCATCTTTAGAATTTCTCTTTCCCGTCGGGAAAGTAGTTCAGCAGCCCTTTCTGGACCAATGCAAGGCATAAAAGAAGGTAAAGCTTCCATAAGAATTGTTTGGTTTTAGTTAAAAAACAACTGGTCTACTTATTACATCCGGGTCTACTCCAACTACCCGGGGTACTTTCTTCACTACCGCAACGCGGCAATAACTGTCTGTGCACATTGTTACCTCAAAAGTGACACAACCAGCGCAATGTTCCAAATGTAATCGACGAAGGTTCCCCGAAAATCGACGAACGATCCAGCCGGCAAGCCCCATGGCAAACTTAAACAGAAGAATTATCATCTATTTTAACGCGGGATTAAATTTTTGCATATTGTCACTCCCTGTTTATTATGGCTGCTTACTTATCTTTACACGGAAAATTACTCTGGTGTATGAGAGAAACGGAACATCCCCGGGATGTATTTCAGGCAAAAAGTGCCGTAAAAGCGCACGACCTGGACCATAAACGTAAAATCAACTTCAATATTGATCGCTACAATATTGCCGTCGAAAATGGCAAGGCGCAGTTTCTGGCACTCGATTCGGCTCGTAAACAAGCCAAAAATATCAAATGGAAGGCTATTGAACAGCTGGATAAGCTCCTCGAACAATTTGAAAAAAATTTCGTGGAGCATGGGGGCAAGGTTATCTGGGCAGAAGATAAAGAGGAAGCATTGCAAGCGATCCTGTCTATATGCCAGGAAAAGAATGCGGGCACTGTTGTAAAGTCCAAATCGATGGTAACCGAGGAGCTCCATTTAAATTACTTTTTGGCAAAGTACAATATCGAATCTATCGAAACAGACCTGGGCGAATACATACAACAATTAGATAATGAACCACCTTATCATATTGTAACGCCGGCTATGCACAAAAGCAAGGAAGATATCGCCCAGCTATTCCATGAGAAATTAGGCGTATCGCCTAACCTGGCTCCTGCCGAGCTTACCCAGATTGCCCGGGAGAAATTGCGCAAAAAATACAAAGAAGCAGAAATCGGGATAACTGGGGGCAATTTTCTTGTGGCAGATACCGGGGCCGTTTGTCTTACCGAAAACGAGGGCAATGGCCGGCTGTCTACCGCCTTTCCCAATACCCATATCGCAATCGTAGGCATAGAAAAAATTATCCCCTCCCTGCAAGACCTGGCTCTGTTCTGGCCGCTGTTGTCTACTTTCGGCACGGGGCAGACCTTAACGGTTTACAACACTATATTTAATGGCCCCCGGCAAGCCGGCGAGGCCGATGGGCCTAAAGAAATGTATGTAATACTGCTCGATAACGGACGCACTAAACTGCTTCAAAAAGACGTGCGCGAGTCCATGTATTGTATCCGTTGCGGTTCTTGTCTGAATGCTTGTCCGGTATATAAAAATATAGGTGGCCATGCTTATGGCACTACTTATAGCGGCCCTATCGGCGCCGTTATATCCCCCCGGCTCAACGATCTGCAGGACTACGGTCACCTGAGCTATGCTTCCAGCCTCTGCGGTAACTGTACTGAAGTTTGTCCCGTAAAGATCAACATACACGAAATGCTGCTCAACAACCGCCACGCTTATGTACAGGAGAAATACGGCGGTATGAAAGAAAAGATTGCCTGGAACATTTACAATCAGGGCCTGTTGCACCGTGGTTTGATGAATACAGCCAGCAATAAAGTAAAAAATTTCGTATTTGAAAAGGCTTTTGGCAAAACCTGGGGAAACAGGCGAAATAGCCTGACTTTTTCGCAAAAATCATTCAATGAGATGTGGAAAGCCAGGAGGAAAACATGATTTACTTACCTTTGTCATTTCCGGGCATACCTTTGTATACCCGGCCGATTAATTACCGATCTATATCTTTCTGGAGATGAACTTACGTAAAAACAAGCGCGAAAAGGGCGAATTACATACCTCGGCGCTTAAACAAATTATCATTATATTACTATTAATCTTTTTAAATATTTCTAACCAGGGG
>JBEBWN010000375.1:0-4124 GCA_040392235.1 Taibaiella helva
ATACTGGAGCACGAAGATGCCGCTCCCCGTCACAACAATAAATACTGATAAGAAAGGAAAAATTATGAGAAAAGTAACCTATATAGCCATAGGACTGGCACTGAGTTTCTTCCACCAGGTTTGCCTGGC
This sequence comes from Taibaiella helva, assembly GCA_040392235.1. Taxonomy (GTDB): domain Bacteria; phylum Bacteroidota; class Bacteroidia; order Chitinophagales; family Chitinophagaceae; genus Taibaiella; species Taibaiella helvus_A. The sequence goes on from JBEBWN010000375.1 coordinate 130, forward strand.
CCAGAGCCGCAATTGCAATTTGGAACTAACCGGCTTCTCTTCGCCCGCGGATGGCACCCTGATTCCCTACGGAGACACCTTTTCCCTTACCGGGACTATTAAAAACAATGGCCCCGGCGATATCCTGGCCGGCGATACGATATGGTACCTTACCCCTTTAAATGAACAGCCCTCGGGTACTATTTTACAAACAGGCATTCCTAAGAATAGCAGTGTAGCGCTTTCCTTCATTAGCCTTACCAATCAAAATACCACCGGCGAGGACCAGTCTTTTGACCAATTTTGCGTACTGCTCTTTGACCCCGCTCGTTTTTTTGATCAGCCCGGCTGGCAGGACCCTGATACCAGCAACAACCTACACTGTACATCTTTTACCCTGGCGCCCAAGGGTGCGACCGGTATTGTGCAGAGCGAAGAAGCGCCTGATAAACTGACTTGCTATCCCAATCCCGCAAAAGATGAGATCCATATCGCACTGGAAGAATTCAAAGGAAAAACAACCGGCATTCGCATCCTGGATATCTTCGGAAGAACAGTATTAAGCAGGAATACAAGGGAAACGGAGTATAGTTCCGGCAATACGATCCTGCTGGATGTATCTGCCTTAAGTGCCGGAACCTATATAGTAGAAGTACAATCGGAACAACGGAAAGCGATCAGTAAAATTGTTTTGCAGTACTAACCCCTTATTCTCCTGTCCCTGTAATTTGTTTACTGGAACAGGAGAAACGATACAGATATTTTTACTTCAAACCAGGCAAAATCATTGTCTATGATAAAAGTAGCTATAACAGACGATCACATCATGGTAATGAAGGGCTTACAGGAGGCGTTCGATACCCATACCGATATCCGTATCACCGCGGCATATAGCAATGCGCGGGAATTGATGCTGGGCCTCAAAAATGAGGTCCCGGATGTATTACTCCTGGACCTGCAATTGCCCGACCTGAATGGACGAGACCTTGTTCCTTTGCTATTTCAACAACACCCGGACTTACGAATCCTGATACTCAGCAGCATAGAATACCCATCCTGTGTTAAAGATATGATGCGTAAAGGTTGCAGGGGTTACCTGTTTAAAAGCACAGCGAGTTATGATATCCTGGTCGACGCTATTAAACAAATACATAACGGCGATGAGTTCCTCGAGGCAGAAATAAGAGAAGCCTTGTTACAGGACCTGCTGCGGGCCGATGCCAGGTTCCAAAGCAAACCCTTATTGACCAGCAGGGAAAAAGAAGTGCTCCGTCTGATCGCAGCACAATACCAGAACCAGCAAATAGCCGACAGGCTCCTTATCAGCCTGAGCACCGTGGAAACACACCGCTACAATCTCATGCAAAAACTCGATGTTGACAGTACCGCGGGCCTGGTCAGAGAAGCCATTCACTACAATTTTTAGTATGCCCTTCGGCAGCCACAGAGCGGCATAATAGCCCTATCATACCCCATTGTCACCTTGACGCCCTTATTTTTTGCAAAAAATAAACCCCTCGATAGGACGGAAAAGGAGAAGAGGATGGTAAAACAAGGCATGACCGTAAGGATAAATAAGCTGGCATATCGCTCACTCCAAGTCGTTATTAGTGGTCAGGAATCCATTCTGTATTAGTTTGCGTTCTTACCGCCACGGCGAAGCACAAAGCTGTCTCTGTCCCGATGAGCGGCGTATGCCTTTGGTCTCCGGATGGACCGCCCCATCAACGCGTCCATGCCGATCTTGTGGAGGCACCTCTGAGCATGGTAGAGCGCTTACAGGTACCAAGTTGCAGCAAAGGCAGGGTCTGCAAGCTCCGGCGGGATAGCTCCAAGCGCTTTCCCCTTCGCTACAAACAGCGAAAGCTTCGGTATCCATAACGGAGAAAGGAGAAAAGAATTGTAAAACAAGACATGGCCCTAAGAATAAATAAGCTGGCATGTCGCTCACCCAAGTCGTCATTGGTATCCCCGTCGAAGCTGGACCATCATCCTGCCTAAGTATAACATCCTTCGACTAGGGTGACGTTAGAGCGACCTGCCATGCCCTCTATTATCCTGAGCACAGTCGAAGCACGACCATCATCTTGACTAAGTGTGGCGCCCTTCGACCAGGCACAGGGGCACATCAGACTGCAATGTCCTTATACTTTGACTTCAATCTTTCTTAATGCCTTACAGCAAACTTCTTGGTTTGGATTTCCCCCTCGCTTGTGTATATAACCAATTGGTACAGGCCAGACGGAAGCTGGTCTATCGGTAATGTCAAAAAGCCTGTCTCTTGCTGTTGGAAAAAATCCTGCTCTAGCCAGTTCCTGCCCGCCATATCATACACCTTTATTCGCGCAAGGGCAAACGCCCCTGTACCTGCGCGCAGATATAACACATCTTTTGCCGGGTTGGGGTAAATACCCCAACCGGAATTACCTTGCGCCATTTCAGGAATGGCGGTTCCGGCTTGAGGTATAACCTTCACCTTCTTGCAACAATTATTATTACTGCTATTACTGTCGTAATAAGAAAATTGTAAGGTATCGCCGTTCGCATAAATCCCCCTGCTGGCCACCAGTACACAGAAATCCACTTCGAAAGTATCCTTACGGTCGGGATAGTTAAAACGGATCTCATAATTATCGGCATAGGCGCTGGCGCCCCCGACCGGAATAGTGTCGCCATCCCGGCCCCTGATCATACCCTGGTACACCACCTGCGTATCCTGGTCTACCACACGGTACAGTTTATACAAGGTGGTATCATGCGAAAACCGGACATCCGGCCCCCGGTTCCACATCTCAAAACGAAGGGGCAGTGCCTTGCCATTCCTTACCGTGCCCGAGGGCTGGTCGCATACCACTTCAATATCGCAGCGGCGTTGCTGGGCAGAAGTTACGTTAATCCATCCTGACAAAAACAGGAGCATTAATAATATTACCGGATACGGGAAGTGTGACGAACATCTTTTCATAATTGTAGAATACTTGCTTTTAATTTCGCTGTGGGTAAAATAATATATGCTTAGCGGCCAATTCAAGACCACATTTATATTGCCAACTTTTGTGGGTAAAGGGAGCATTAACCGGTTACTCATTGCCTTAGTAGGTAATACACCCTAAAACCGTCCGTAAAAATAATATATCTCTCTGTTCTTCCTATACGTATAATTGCTTATTTATGTAATTACGTAATACTATTATTTTTCTACGTTTTATTACGTAGATTGGTAATCAATGAAAACAGATTTCGTAGGTTTGTTTTAAGCCAGAAAGTTATGCGTCATCCCCTCTATATTATATGTTGCAAGAGTATCAGATATCAACTGGCGGCTATACTATTTCCCTTTATAGTTTGGGGCCAACCGGCAACAATCAGTCCCCTCAGCAACGAATACAATCTTTTCCCCAGAACCGATAGTGTAGCCATCAAAGAACGCATAGAAAACGCGAAACTTATTGCAACACTATACCGCGACAGCGCATTTTCTCAATTGCTAAGGGCTTACCGCGAAAGCAAAAAAATCAATTTCCATTCCGGTGCAGCTATTGCATTAAACCAGATGGGACTTTTACTACTCAACAATGGGCAATACGACTCGGCATTGAGTTGTTTTCAAAAAGCTATTACTTACATCTATCTATCCGGAAGTTTGCCAAAACAATGGATTCCCTTATGCAATATGGGTAATGCCTATTTCTATATGGGCCATTATCCTATAGCCCTGGACAAGTACTACCTGGCATTGAAGATTGCAGAACAGCACCATATAAGCCTCGGGCCGGGCGATTCCTTTATTGTGTATAAAAACATCGCGTTAAGCTGGTATAGATTGGGTGATCCTAAAAGGGCCAGGGAAAATGCGAGTGTATTGGAGCAAATAGTTAGTCATTGGCACAACCCCGAATCGCTTGCCGAGTTCTGTGGTATAGCCGGCGGTATGCTGGACGACCTCAACGACCGGAAATCATTATCTCTATTCAGTCAAATTAAGCTCTTTGAATTTTTTAGGGACGAAAGGCACG
>JBEBWN010000376.1:0-4121 GCA_040392235.1 Taibaiella helva
GCCTCGACTACGCTTTGCCTTCGCTGCTCTCCGGCAAAGCTTCGCTACCAATGACGCGAAAAGAGAAATTTGTTTATAGTGGTGTGTGAGCAAAGAAATGCTTTGCCCCGTACCAAGCCTGAAGAAAGAACGACAAATAGGGAAGGCAATGATGTAGAAATTCTTATGATTCGTTATGGTCAATATTGTTCAGGTTCAGTGCATAATGCACACTACGCCCACCACCGAATGGAAGAAATGCGCCAAGCTCAACCAGTTCTTGCAAATCACGAGTGGCTGTAGCTTTAGATGTTTTTGTGATGGAAATATACTTTTTAGCTGTCATGCCGCCTTCAAATCCGTTTAAGCCCAAGTCAAACATTTTGCGCATAACTTTTAATTGCCGTTCGTTCAATTTGTCCTGGAAATAGTCAAACAGGCTTACTTTTTTCAACGTAAGGTTAATAAGCGCCTTGGTTTCTTCCTGAGCTGCTAAAATTACTTGTACAAAATAGCTAATCCAGCCTGTAATTACATTGTCCTTTTGGCCGTTTTTTAAAGCTTGATAGTATTCTTTTTTATCAGCGTCAATCGTCCGCGAAAGGCTTAGCAAGACAGGTCTGCCAATCGTTTGTGCCAGGGCTTTTTCTGCAATAGCCCTTCCTATACGTCCATTTCCGTCTTCAAAAGGATGGATGGATTCAAAATATAAATGAGCAATTGCCGACCTTATAGGCGCTTGTTTGATTTCCTTTTTCCCTTTCGGTGCAGTATCATTAAACCATGTAATAAATGCTTTCATTTCATCAGGTACCCGGGAAGAAGGTGGGGCTTCGAAGTGAACAACCTCTCTGCCGAACGCACCAGAAACAACTTGCATTGGGGCTTCGTGTATGCGCCACATGCCCGTATTTATCTTGCTATTCGACATTAAGAGCATCTTATGCCATTCAAACAATTTATCTTCCGTTAAAATGTCAGCATAACTATTACGGACATCAACCATCAATATTGATACGCCCATTGCTTTTTCATCTTTAATTTTGTCGGGTACCGGATTAAGCCCAAGGTTATTTCGAATGGAAGAAACAACGTCCTGACGGCTTAAATATTCACCTTCAATTTCAGAAGTCTTTATTGCCTCCGACACCATCGTCTGAATAATGGTTTCCATTTGAAGGTCATTCGGCATCGCTTGAAGCAAGCCGTTGATATGCCCCGTTTCCATCGCAAAAGCCAAAAGAGTGTCCTCAATTGAGGACAGATCAAATTTAAAGTCCGGCCAGTCCGGTAATTCCCAATTATACATCATGAGCCGATTAGAACAGATATTCGGCTCAAATATAATAAAAATATGAGCCGAATATTCAATTTATTCGGCTCATTGGGAGTATTGTTAGCATGCAAAGTAAAGATCAGCGCATATCAGCGCAGCAGCGTAAGGCTTCCATTATATTGCTCCGTAGAGGCATCATTCTGCTCAATTTCAATATGATACACATATACACCTGGGGCCGATTCCCTTCCGTTAGATCGACCATCCCATCCTCTGCCATCCCCATTTACGGTTTCATAAATAAGTTCGCCCCAGCGGCTGAAAATTTGAAGATGGAAACGGGCCACACCTTTTACTAAGTTTTTCCCCGGGAAAAAGTAATCATTAACACCATCTCCGTTCGGACTAAATGCATTAGGTATATCCAGGTAACAGTTATCGGCGACCAATTCCGCGATCGTTTTTCTTATATCATGTAAAAAATCCTTATGTACCTTAAGCGACTCCTCAGCCTTACAACCGCCCTGACTTTCGATTGAAAGCGTATAAACGCCCGGTTGGGTTACCCTGATACTTTCTGCCGTATCGCCGTTACTCCAATGGTGCGCACAATGCCCGGACATCTCTGCCAGTAGATTGCGGAGTACTAAGGGCGCCGCTCCGGGACAAAAGGAGCGATCAGCGCCCAAGTCGATCTGGGGCGCCGGCCAAACCCGGACGGTATCTCTAAATGAGATATCCGGACAAGCCCGGAAAAATGCGCTTAGGGAAACAGGCATCAGTCCGGGCCTGTCATAAGCATGGCTAATTTTTTCGTTATCAGACTGCAAGCCATTACCATCGCCCATCTGCCAAACCAGGTGCTCTACAAAACCGTCGACAATGGGTGTAAATTGTACTCCGTCCCCCATACAGATGACCGAATCGCTTTTCACGAACGAAAGATGCTCTACAGGGGCATCCACCATAATGGTTACGGTGGCCGTATCATGGCAAATTCCGGCTATATTACCGGCCAAATATACCTTGTACGTACCGGCACTGGCGTACTGATGCTCGGGGTTTCGCTCTGCGGTTCTGCTATGATCGCCAAAATCCCAGTTAAAGGAAGAGAAGGACGAAGAGGAAGTATTTTGCAGTTTTAAAATGTCAGGCAGACAAATAATGGTGTCTGTATGGAACGAAACATGCGGATCATTCCCAGGATAGGTTACCCGGAAACTGTCTACATAGTCTATACAGGAATCTGTTAAGGTGTACCGTACCCAATACACACCGGTTTTATTGGTACGGTATTGGGGCCCGCGGCTGCCGTCCTGCCAGATATAATCTGCCGCCTGTAGTGTTCCAGCTGTCAGCGCGCTGGTATCTGTGCTGCATTTACCGGTTCTGAGCTGTGTGCTCCCTACCCTCCTGTTCACATGGGGTACAACGGTAATGGTATCGGTTATAAAATCTTTCATACAAGGCGATACTACCTCATAGTACACCCTGTAGCGGCCAGGACTGGTTACCCGGCGCAGCAGCTCGCTACTGCCATCTTCCCAGCGTATATTATAGGCCGGAGTATCGGCAACTTTCAACAGCGCCTCACCTGCACAGGTGAGTGTATCGGTAAAGGAACGATAGAGATTGCGGTTGGAAATGATTGTTGCCGTATTGGGCATGCCCAATGCATGACTTGTTCCCGGCAACAAAGCCAGGGCATTTTTCATAAACTGGCAATCGGCAGCCGGAAGATCCGGTTTGGCAATAACATGTAAATGCGATCCATCGCCGGAGGTGTACACCTTACCATCAGGACCTCTTTTTACTCCTGATACGGTTTGTACGATTAGTGTTTTTGAGGCCCTTATCTGGTTGGAGTCGCCGGCGTTCAGGTCGAATTGTTGCAACGAGGCTAAATTAGAAGCGTATAATTTAGAACCATTGGGCGAAAAACACAGTCCATAATAGTTATTGTTCCGGAAAAGCTGGAGCGGATTGGTCGCTTTACCCGTACGGGCATCAAAATCCATCAAAATCAAATTCCCCTGTCCTAAAGCTATTTTTTTCCTGTCGGGCGATACTTCAACGCTTCCGAGAAGCCCCGTTCCGGCTGCGCCGGTGGATATTACCGGCGTATGGTTTACCCCACTGGCGCTGACGTTATAGGCCTTTAGCTCACCGGTAACGTAAGAAACGACTAATAACCAAACATCACAATTTTCGCCGGTTACCGCTGTCATCTGCTCAGACAACTCTACATCCAAAGGTTTTCCTTTGGTTCCGGGACTTAAATCGCCCAGGCCATTATTCAGATCCATGTCGATAACCGAATAGGACAACTTGCCTACATGGGCAGTACCTAAGGCACCCAGACTAAATACATAAAATTTCCGGTGACAACCCGGCATGGGCACGATAATAGCCCCCTGGGTTGTACTGGAAGTAATATTGGTGCCCATACCCGACAGGCCTGTGGCATTAGGCATCACTTTATTGTTCCGGTCCCAAACCGTTTCTCCGTCTGTGTACATCAGCAACTGACCCTGGTCATTACACAATGAGGCACAACCTTCCCGGGTATCCATACTGGTTTTGATCGCAACAGGGCTGCCACTATTAAAATCCAGACCCGCGCCATAACCAAAGGCCCATACATTTTCGTACTGTGCATGCAGTATGGCCGGGCAAAGTATGCTGCAAAGCGCCCATATTACCCCTTGAAAGTAGCACACCCTTTTCATATGTAAATTTTTAATACAAATTCAACTACAGATTAATCATCGCCTTAACCAAGGTAATCCTCCCCTGCGTTTTTCCCCAAAAAAAGAATCACCGGAGAGGATTAAAAGCATTATGTTTTCAGCAACAACCTACTTCT
>JBEBWN010000377.1:0-4106 GCA_040392235.1 Taibaiella helva
ATCATCTATTTTGCATGAAATTGATAAAAAATTGAATACCTGGGCTTGCTAATTAACTGATATCCGGTTGAATTCCAACATAGTAACTGTATAAATTTTCCAATTGTTGGCTTGCTTATCAATCTGCAAATGCTTTCGGTTTCGCCTTTTTACATTTAGCGCGCCACCAGCATCTATGAAAGACGGACCATTCCCTTAGCCGATGCTTTTTTCTCAATCTATACTGTTGTAATACCTTCTTACCGGTAAAGTATCCATCAATGGCCAGACAGATACCTACCGGAAAGAAGCAATATGGTTCTCCGCCTATGTGTGCAACAATATACTGCCTATTACCAGTTGTAAGCACAAGGCCACTAACAATGCCCCGAGGGGCTTCCCTCATTTTGCTTACAACAAAACGGGAGTTCCTTTTTAAAACTAAAACGCAGTTAGCTACCTTTTCTCCTTTTTCGAATCTATATAGGCTGATGTTAAGTGAATATGCATTATCGCTTTAACAACTCATTATTAACTATTTACCAAATCATTGCCGCTTATTGGTTTTTGCCTTTCCAGTTCAGCTTAACATAGCGCATTTTTTTCACAGCATATGGCGAAGAACACATTATTTTGGGCGGCTTGTAAAACGCCGATCTTCCGGAGCAATGCAATAAGCCCAAACCTACCTACTTACAGCAAATTTTCTTGTCCAGGAAGCTTTGTCTGTCAACAGGCTGATAGTATACACACCAGGCGAAAGCCCCTCCACAGATACTGGTATAGCATCGTAATGCGTGTTAACTGGAGTATACAGCTTTTCATACATTGTTCGTCCGGCAAGATCCTGTACGCTGACTTTTACGTCATCTGGAATTAAGGAGCTTTTCGTCTTTACAAAAAGCATAGCATTAACTGGGTTAGGATACAGGGTAAAATCGTATTCTTCCACATTCACATCCATAACGGAGGTCGTCTTTGCCGGCATAACCACTACTTGTTTACAACAGGTATTATTCTCTACAACGGAATCGTAGTAGCCGAATCCAACAGTATCGCCCCTGCTATTGGTTTTCCAACTGTCCAGCTGAACACAAAATTCCACTATGAATGGTTCCGGTCTATTTTCATAGATAAAATTAATAAAAGAATTTCGCGCCCGATAGATTGTAGATTCCCCTATATTGACCGTATCGCGCTCAACGCCGAATTCCCCAAATGCTCCTCCATAAATAAGTTCCTTATTGCCATCTACAATTTTGTATAAGGTAACAAAGGTGGTATCATTATTCATCATCACATCAGGGCCAAGGTTCTTTCTTCCGTACCGAAGGGGTAAAAACTTTCCATTAACTACGGTATCTGCCGGAGATATACACACGGCCTCCAGGTCACAAATTCGCTTTTGGGCCCAAAGAGCGGAATAAGGCAGGGATATTAATATCAGTAAAAGGGGTTTCATCAGTTTACAATTCATCTTGGTGTAATTTTTGTTTTTCAGACCAATCATTTATGCCCGGTCAGAATTCCAATTCTATGTGATCGAACAGGTCTAATTTTCAAAATCAATTTCAGCGCATGGAGCGGCTACTACATCCCCAAAATTAAGTTCAGCAGACCTTCTATTCACATGCGGGAAACGCTTAGCGGGCTATAATTAGCTTTCCGGAAACGGTTTTCGTATCAGACAATACATTAACCATAAACATTCCGGCAGGAAGTTGCCCCACATTTACAGAAAGGCTGCCCTTTTTAACCTGGTCTGCAGTATAAGCCTGTTCCATTACCTGCCGGCCATTCAGGTCTATTATGCGGACCGTTACTATTCCCATCAGGTCATGGCCAACTTGCAGAACGACTTCTTTATTGGCAGGATTAGGGAAAGCGGTTAATTCCGTTGCCTGTACTTGCTCTTGTTGAATCGATGTACCTCCATTTGCGGGAGCTATCGCAATTTCATGACATGCCTGGTTGTTCACCGGCTCCGGATCGTCATAGGATACTATCAAGGGTTGGCCACCCATTGAAGCGCCGCTGCTGTTAATATCCAGTATCTCGGCACAAAAGATATCAGTAATAGTATTATTATCTGCATTGGCTGCAAAAGTCGCACCGGTCTCAAATACAAGAACGGTTTCGCCTTCTGCGATATCGCCTAGCAAGGTAAAGGGGATAGCATTTCCACTGATAAGGATCGCTAAAGTATCGCCCGTAACCAGATCATCAGGACCATTATTCTTGAGTTCGACTGAAATAGTAAACTCCTGTCCCCGGATAATCTCTTGCCCCTCTGCAGGGTTTTTCAATATGGTTTCTATATCGACAGTTCGCTGTGCCGATACGGTATAGGACAAAATATGTGCACACGCTAATAAACCAATACTTTTGACTAAATTTTTGTTCATTTTTTGTTGATTAATTGTAAAGTGAAGAAATAATTAATAATCTACTTTGTGAAGCCGTCCTGGAGGCCACTCATCTTTAAGGGATAAAAAAAGCTAAGGGGTAATGGTTAATCGCTTCGCTACAGAGGTTGCTTTAGTTTGAAGCTGCACCACATACACACCCACCGGAAGCTGCCCCACATTTAGAGACAGGGCATCTGTCCTCATTTCCAGTTCGTCAAATTGACGCTCCAGAACCCTCCGCCCGCTGAAGTCACTGATGGTCACCTTAAGTGCCCCGGAATAGGTTGCATCATCGCTATGAAACACAATGACCTCCCGGGCAGGATTAGTATAAATACTAAAACCAGTACCGGCAATCTCCTCTGTCTGTATACCTGTTGCTCTGGGCAGGACCGTCACTTTAGTACAATTTAGGTTATTACTGCTATTGGTATCCTGCCGGGAAAGCACGATACTATCGCCATTGGCAAGATAAGCCTTGGTGGAAAGCTCAAAACAAAAATCCAGCGTGATGGGTTCTTTAAGATCCGGAAAATTAAAAGAGTTAATAGAATAGTTGTCCCGGTAGGAAGAAGATTCGCCTGCCGCTTTAGCTGCGCCACCCAGCATACCGGTATAGACCTCGCTCACAACTCCGTCCAGTACCTGGTACAGTCTATAAAAAGTGGTATCACCGGGAACTTCGTCATCCGGACCATGGTTGGTGATTTTAAATATAAGGGGTAGCCTTGCTCCGCTCTTGATCTTGCCGGCCGGGGAGATACCCACTACTTCCAGATCCGTATACCGGGTTTGAGCCGATAAAGCATAGCTCATGCACAGAGCAAAGAAGGTAATGCCGGCATTTTTTAAATACTTATTCATTCGTTGCGTTTTTATTCTATTAGGTTTTCTATTTTTTAATCGCACTGTTATGTTCCGGTCATCGTACCGATAGCTTCAACATGGATCCCCTTCCGCCGTATTCATAATGCAAAAAATACAGTCCTTGTGGCAGCGAAGCAATAGCAATCGTATTGATGCCTGGCTTGACATTGAATTGCTGTACACGAGCACCTAATATATTAACCATCGACACTGCAATGGTTTTATCCAGGGCGGAGGCGGCAACAAAATTGCCGGAGGCGGGATTAGGATATATTTGTAGTGATGCATCCTTAAGCTCCTGCCTGACGGCACTGGAGTTCTCGCTTACGCCTACTGCAAACCATGCTGCCTTCACGGCAGCATACTCTGCACTACCGTCGCCAAATAAATCTGCCGCCGCCTGCAAGGCCCCCCGGTAGGCATCTACATATTGAGCGTACGGCGTCAGGTAAGTCATTAGATTACGGTAAGCAATCTGCTCCGCTTTTCTAATACCAATTCCGGTTACCTCGTAGTCATCCCGTTTATCGTTCGTACCCCTCCCTCCCTCACAAAGCAGGTAGAACCATTTATTTTGCACACCGCTGTTCACATGCACCCCTCCCGCATCATAGGCAGCGTTAGGATCGGCCCAATATTGTTCCTGGTAGGTATCCGGTTGGGCAACGGACGTGCTGTTAGGAACAGCCGTCGCCTTAGGCTCTGACATCGAGCGGAAAAAAAAGGGCGTTACTAAAAAGATTTCTTCCCCTATCAGCCAGTTAGCCTTATCCCCTTTTGCATAAAATTCAATACAAGCGCCAAAAATGTCTGCAAAGGATTCGTTTAACGCGCCGGATTCGCCCTGGTACA
>JBEBWN010000378.1:0-4096 GCA_040392235.1 Taibaiella helva
CCGGCACTACCCGCATTTGCTCGTCAAAAAAACTGCGGAGCATAAACTCATCCTCCGCGCTCCTGGAATGTCCGTTGCTGATATACCAGCTATACAATTGCAGCGACAGGTTCGACAAATGATTTATACGGTCCAACTGACGGGATACTACTACAGCTTCTACAGACAGCGCCTCTGCCCTACCCCTTATACTGCGGGTAATATGAAGTCCTTCAATCTTCTTTTCAAAAGCTATTACCTCCTGCAGGCAATGAAATTGCTCGTATTGGCCGGCAAACTCCTTCAATTTTTCCAGAATACGCAGGCTCTGCACATACAATCCTTTATTATAGAGTAACAGGGCGTAATCCATCTGCTCATGCATACGGATATCAATATCGCGCTCATCGCGCAGCAAGCGCAAACTGGCCAGTATGTCCTGGTAGAGCCTGGATTTCACATTTAATAACTGCTGGCGGGGTATCTGGTCGAACCGCCGGATAACCTTTTCCTCATCGTAAAAGGATTGTTTGTCCAGAATATCGAATAGGAGTACCGTTCTCAGGTTTTCCCTTTTCGAATTACGGGTAACATATAGCTTAAAATTCTTCTTTTCCACCTTACTCAATGTCTGTATCAACAAATGCAGGGGATCGCCGGTTTTGCTGGGCATGGTATAAACGATGTTTTTAAAATCCTTTACAGTAAAGGATTAGGTGCAATTTTTCCCGTGTTGAAAGCGATGTAAACGCACACAATTTGGTTTGATCAGCTCGCAACAACCGGATACTTTTACCACGAAAGAAAAGAAGAAAAGACATTCAAAGATATAAGAAATCGGCAGAATGCAAAAAAGAGACCTTTATGAATGCAAAAAAGATCCTGATTTTTGATACAACACTCAGGGATGGAGAACAGGTACCCGGTTGCAAACTCAATACCCCGGAAAAACTGGAGGTGGCCCTGAAGCTCGAAAACCTGGGTGTGGATATTATGGAAGTCGGCTTTCCGGTGTCATCGCCGGGCGACTTTGAAAGTGTACAGCAAATTGCCGGGCATGTTAAAGACAGCGTGGTATGCGCACTGAGCCGTGCTGTATATAAAGACATAGAAACCGCTGCAGCGGCATTAAAGAAGGCGCACCGGCCAAGAATCCATACCGGCATAGGCACCTCATCTTATCATATAAACGGAAAATTTAGAAGCACGCAGGAAGACATATTGCAGCGGGCTATACAATGTGTACAATGGGCACGGAATTTCACGGATGATGTAGAATTCTACGCAGAAGATGCCGGCCGCACCGATAATGCTTTCCTGGCGAGCGTTATAGAAGCCGTAATCGATGCAGGTGCAACCACGGTAAACATACCCGATACCACGGGCTATTGTCTTCCCGAACAGTATGGTGCCAAAATAGCTTATTTGCGACAATATGTGCCGAATATTGACCGGGCCGTTATTTCCTGCCATTGCCATAACGACCTGGGCTTAGCTACGGCCAATTCTATAGCCGGGGCGCTGAACGGCGCCGGCCAGATAGAGTGTACAATCAATGGATTGGGCGAAAGGGCCGGCAATGCAGCCCTGGAAGAAGTGGTAATGATTATTAACCAGCATAAGGACCTGCATTTAAACACGCGGATAGCCTGTGAACAGCTGTATGAGCTCAGTAGTTTCGTAGCCCAGACTATGCGTATGCCTGTACAGGCTAATAAAGCGATTGTAGGCGCCAATGCATTCGCGCACTCCTCGGGCATTCACCAGGATGGCTTCCTGAAAGATGCACAAACCTATGAGATTATAGATCCTGCACAAGTAGGCGCATCCGGCGCACAGATAATATTAACCGCACGCAGTGGCCGCGCCGCCCTGGCCCACCGTTTACATAAGCTGGGCTATCTTCTCGACAGGGATGCTATAGACGATCTATATCCTTTATTTCTCCAGATGGCCGATGATAAAAAAGAAGTAGTAGATGAAGATCTGCACCGTCTCACCCGGGTAAAAGTTGCCTGACCAGGCTAAACGCAAAATAATTGTATGGGAAAAACACTATTTGATAAGATATGGGAGGAACATATCGTAAAAGAAATTGAGGCAGGGCCCTCCGTGCTGTATATCGACCGTCATTATATTCATGAAGTAACTTCGCCTCAAGCCTTCCGGCTATTGGAAGAAAAGAATATTCCGGTATTCCGCCCTCAGCAGGTGTGGGCAACAGCAGATCACAATATACCCACCCTTGATCAGCACCTGCCTATCAAAGACCTGTTATCGGCACAACAGGTTCAATTGCTCAGCGAAAATTGTGAGCGGCATAATATCCGGCTGGCTGGCATAGGGCACCCCTTCAACGGTATCGTACATGTTATCGGTCCGGAACTGGGCCTTACCCGTCCGGGTATGACCATTGTATGCGGCGACAGCCATACCAGTACACATGGCGCCTTTGGTTGCATTGCATTCGGCATAGGCACCAGCGAAGTGGGCATGGTATTGGCTACACAATGCCTGTTGCAACATAAGCCCAGGATGATGCGGATACAGATAGATGGAATTCTACAAAAAGGCGTTCTGGCCAAAGACATTATTCTATACCTGATTGCCCAGCTGTCGGTAAACGGCGCTACTGGCTATTTTATAGAATTTGCCGGCGAAACCATACGCAATCTTAGCATGGAAGCCCGGATGACCATTTGCAACATGAGCATTGAAATGGGCGCCCGGGGCGGGCTGATCGCTCCAGACACAACAACATTTAACTACCTGCAAAACCGCGAGCTACTTAGCGAGGCCGAATGGCAACAACATCTTCCCTCCTGGCAAAAGCTGTACTCAGACGAAGATGCCTTTTTTGACTGCGAACTATACATTCAGGCTGAAGAGATCCCCCCCATGATCACTTACGGTACCAACCCGGGCATGGGGCTGGCGGTAGACAAGGCTGTGCCACTCAGCAAAGACATTGCACCATCTGCCCGGGCAGACTATAGCAATGCCCTGGCCTATATGGGCCTTAGGGAAGGACAAGTGATGACCGGACTGCCGGTTGAGTATGTATTTATTGGTAGTTGCACCAATGCCCGTATTGAAGACCTGCGCGTTGTGGCCAACTTTATCCGGGGCAAGAAGAAAGCCGGACATGTCACGGCCTGGATCGTACCGGGCAGCAGGCAAGTAGCCGAACAAGCCGAAAAGGAAGGCCTGGACACTATACTACAGGAAGCAGGATTCCAGCTACGACAACCAGGTTGCTCCGCCTGCCTTGCTATGAACGACGATAAGGTGCCCGAAGGGAAATACTGCGTTTCCACCTCTAACCGGAATTTTGAAGGGCGCCAGGGTATCAACGCGCGGACGATACTGGCCAGCCCTCTAACTGCGGCCGCAGCGGCTATAACCGGCTATATCTGCGATGCCCGGGAATTTCTATAATAATAAGGAACATGAACGACAAAAGATTAATACAAATTACATCGACAGCCGTGCCCCTTCCGGCCGAACATATTGATACAGACCAGATCATTCCCGCGCGCTTCCTGAAAGCAACAAGCCGGGAAGGCTTTGGCAACAACCTTTTCCGGGACTGGCGTTACCTGGCCGATGGTTCGCTTAATACAGACTTCGTGCTCAACCAGGAATTGTATTCCGGCAAAATCCTGGTTGCCGGTAAAAACTTCGGTTGCGGCTCCAGCAGGGAGCATGCCGCATGGGCCATTAAAGATTATGGCTTCGACGTAGTGATCAGTAGTTTCTTTGCTGATATTTTTTGCAATAATGCCCTGAATAACTTCCTGCTTCCCTTGGTGATAGAAGAAGAGCTGCTACAGGTACTGTTCCAGGCGATCCAGGAAAGGCCTACTCTTTGCCTGGAAATCGACATAGCGCAAACCCTTTTGCAGATCAAGGAGCTGGACATTTCCGTTACCTTTCAAATGAATAATTACAAAAAAGATTGCTTCCTGAACGGATACGATGACTTAGCTTACTTATTGAGCATAAAAAACGAGATTGAGCAGTACGAAATAGAGCGCCGGCCATAAGCAGGAGTTACAGCATAAGGCCAGGCAAGCAGATGTCAACAACAAAAACTTTAAAAATGAAAAAAACAATA
>JBEBWN010000379.1:0-4086 GCA_040392235.1 Taibaiella helva
CACCGATCAGGCCAATGATCCATAACACGAACAATAAGATGTACACCAGGTAACTCAGGAATGCCAGGAAAAACAGGCCGGTAGATACAATAAGTATACCGATAATGAAATTCAGCCCCCAGCCGACAATGAACCCTACTATATTAAATAGCAGTGTTTGGCGAAGCTGGTAGCTTCCAATTTCCGTTTTTTTATCCTTATGCATTGCAAAATAGGCAATTAACCAGCCGACAATAGTAAAGTAGCTGATAATCCCGGCTGTTTTACCATCAGCTTCGGTTGCCGGGCTCTGAGGAATGGGATTTGTGTTTTCCATGCAAAAAAATAGTTTAAGAATGTTTATAATACTTCAAATATAAACAATAATTTTTTGATATTATAATAATTCTATTATTAAGTTTTTCCTTTTTTTTGAAAAATACCAGATATGGTTTAATGCTGCAAGACGAGAATAGGGAAAATACTTGCAGCTGTTTTCCGTTACTTTGCACCGTGAAATCTACGGTTTCTTTTTTTTTCTTTTTTTTCCTGGTATTGCCCACTTTCGGCCAGCCAATGCAGGATACTTTACAAGAGGTTAAGGTGCATAGCCCTGTTACAGGAGCGGAGCCGGATGCCCGACAACGCTTCGATGCCGGCCAAAAGAAGCAGGATATTGAAAAGCGTTACCTGGATCTTTATACGAACCAATCCATAGCACAGCTCCTGGCTCAGCAAAGTTCTGTATTTATAAAATCGTATGGCATTAATGGTATGGCCACATTGAGCTTCCGTGGAGCCTCGGCGGCGCAATCGGCCGTGTTATGGGAAGGAGTGCCTATCACGAATCCTTCACTTGGGGTGGCCGACGTCTCTTTGTTACAAACCGGCCTGTTTGAACAGGTACGGTTGCAATATGGCAGTTCAGCTGCCTTATATGGTAGCGGCAATGTTGGCGGTGCACTGATATTGGCTACGGCGCGGCCGTTATTTACTAGGGAATATAATGTATCCGGAACATTGGGCGCCGGCAGTTTTGGCCGTAAGGAGGGTGCTCTGAAACTAAGCTGGCAAAATGAACGATGGCGGATAGCCCTGCACGGCTTCTCGCAGGCCAGCCGGAATAATTTCAGTTACAAGGATAAGCAACAACAGGAACAGAAACTGGAAAATGCCCGCTTGGGGGCTGCCGGTATATTGTTTTCGGCTGACTATAATTTAGGTTTGGGCAGAAAGGTTGTTGAAGAGATAATATCCCTGCAGTTATGGTGGCAGCAATACGAACGCCAGATTCCTCCTGCGCTATTTGAATCCTTTTCGGTAAAGGAACAGAGGGACCGGTCGGCAAGAAGCCTCTTACATTGGCGGCGTACCGGGAAGAAAAGTAATTATTATATGAAAGCCTCTTACAATAATGACAGGATGCGCTATGAAGATGAAGCGACTGTATTGAATAGCCGGTATCGTATAGGGCAATACTACCAGGAACTGGGTGCAGAATGGCGCCTGGATGATCCAAGCAGGCACCCGGATACCGGCTTGTTTAATGGCCATCACCTATTGGTATTTGCGCCGTTGCAATACGCGACGATCAGCGGTACGAATATAAAGGATAGAGAAGATCAGTTACGGCCAGCTGTGGCCATAAGCTATCGGATAGACGCTTTTAGCTCGCGTTTACAGGGTAATGCGGCGCTCAGACAGGAGTGGGTGGATGGCGCCGCAGCACCGATACTGCCGGGAGTGGGATTCTCTTTTTATTTGTTGCCACCAAAAGGACGGAACGCTTTTAATTTGTCTTTATCAGGCAATGTTCAGCGTACTTATCGTATCCCGACACTAAACGAATTGTATTATTTTCCAGGCGGTAATATTAATCTTAAGCCGGAGCAGGGCTGGGGGCAGGAAGCAGGATACACGTTTACCTACCGATATCGTGATGGTAAGGAAATGCGGGATGGAAATGCCAGCCCCTTCACGTTGAAGCATGAACTAACCGTTTTTCATCGTAAGATAGATGATTGGATTTATTGGCTAGGTGGGAATATCTGGACACCATACAATATGGCGCAGGTAAAAAGCAAGGGAATGGAAACAGATAATAAATTAACCTATGCTATTGCATCGGCTCTTTTTCATTTATCGGTCAAATGGACTTATGTACTATCCACAACTCAGGCATCTTACCTGCCCGGAGATGGCAGTGTGGGGAAGCAGGTGCCTTACTCCCCGCGCTATAACGGGCAGGCCAATGTCGGTTTGAGTTGGAAAAACCTGTTTGTTAATTGGAACCAGACTTATACCGGTTACCGTTTTGTTACTATTGACGAGTCGCAATATTTGCAACCTTTTTATACCAGCAACCTGCAGGCTATGTACACTCTTTTTAGCAATAATTATACTTTCCGGCTGTCCTTCCAGGTACAAAATATACTGAATGAACGCTACGAGGTAGTGAATGCCCGGCCTATGCCCGGCCGCTATTTTATGGGCAGCTTGCAGGTAAGCTGGAAGCGCTAGGCAGTTTTACACCGGGTAAATATTTTGCGCTGCGGCAATATCCAGCATATATTTCTTTGCGGCTTCGTATTCATTGGGTATAACCCCATCAAGAATAGCTTCACGGATAGCTGTTTTAAGATAACCCACCGTCCTGGATGGCGACAGGCCGAAAGTGGCCATAATTTCTTCGCCGGTTACGGGGGGCTGCCAGTTGCGGATGCGGTCGTTTTCTTCTACTTCCTTCAGCCGGTGGCGCACCAGCTCAAAATTTTCAAGATACCGGGCTACCTTTTCCTTGTTTTTAGAGGTAATGTCGGCTTCGCAGAGCGTCATCAGGTCGTCAATATCATCGCCTGCATCGAACAAGAGACGGCGTATGGCGGAGTCGGTTATGTTTTCTTTTGTCAGCGATACCGGGCGATGGTGTAATTCTATGAGTTTTTTTACATAAGCCATCTTTTCGTGCATCGGGAGCTTTAAGTGGCTAAATATTTGTGGAACCATCCTGCCGCTTACTACTTCGTGGCCATGGAAGGTCCAGCCATGCCCGTGTTCAAATTTTTTTGTTGGCGCTTTACCTACGTCATGAAGCAGGGCGGCCCAGCGTAACCAAAGGTTATTGGTTTTGGATACAATATTGTCTACCACTTGTATGGTATGATAAAAATTGTCTTTATGACCTTTGTTGTCAACGTACTCTGTTCCCGACAGGGCAGCCAACTGTGGCATAATGCGCTGGAGCAAGCCGGTTCTGAACAATAGATCAAAGCCGATGGAGGGTTGAGCGCTCATTAATATTTTATTGAGCTCGTCCGCTATCCTTTCCTTTGAGATTATGCTGATCCGGTCTGCATTATCCCTGATGCCTTGCATACAGCTCACTTCAAGATGGAACTTTAACTGTGTAGCGAAACGTATGGCGCGCATCATGCGTAGTGGATCATCGCTGAAGGTTTCGGCCGGAGCAAGAGGTGTCCGGATAATTTTGTCTTTTATATCCAGCAGGCCGTCGAAAGGGTCGATGAGGGTACCATAATCCTGTTCGTTTAAGCTAATGGCCATAGCATTAATGGTAAAGTCGCGCCTGTTCTGATCGTCTGCCAGGGTACCAACGCTAACCACCGGATTCCGGGAGCTACGTTCATACGACTCTTTTCGCGCACCTACGAACTCCAGTTCTATTTCAGGCAGCTTTAACTGCGCCGTACCGTAGGTCTTAAAAAAGTTCACTTTCGACCGGAAATTGAGCAACCGGGCTACTTCATGAGCCATGGCAATACCATCTCCTACACATACAATATCTATATCTTTTGTCGGCCTGTCTAATAGCTTATCGCGTACGAAGCCTCCGATGACATAAGCAGGAGATCCAAGATTTTGGGCAGCACGGGACAGGATCAGAAAGAGCTGTTCTTCGTAGGGACTGAACTGGATACTATGCACTGAAATAATAAGGATTGGAAAACGCAAAGTTAATCTTTATGTATTTCTTTTTCTGAATTAGCCATATGATTTTGTGTAATTTACTGTGACTTAATTTATTAATAGTTTGGATATGAGTCGTAGCAAGCGTAGAAAACACTTTTTCCGTATTTTTGCGACCCT
>JBEBWN010000380.1:0-4085 GCA_040392235.1 Taibaiella helva
TTATTTTATGTTGCTGCAAGCTTTACAAACCCTTTTACTGGCTTTGCGATGTTTTCGTCTTGCATTAAATTGGAGAATTTATACAGTTGTTATGTTGAAATTCAATTGGATATAAGTTAATCAGCAAGCTCTAAATAAGCTTGTAGCTGCTTTTATGTCTGGTGCTCATTCCAATAATAGCTATCCGGTGTTGGCCGTTCACCAAAAACAGCGGTGCCTACGCGAACTATTGTTGCTCCCTCTTCGATAGCGACCTCCAGGTCCTGACTCATACCCATTGATAGTTCTTTCATGGTTACACCCGGAAGATCGGCCCGGGCAATATTTTGTTGAACCCCGCGGAGTATGCGGAAGCAGTTGCGTACTTTTTCGTGGTCTGCGCTAAATATGCCGATGGTCATCAATCCCTTTACCCGGATACGGGGCAAACTGCTGATATGCTTTGCCAGGGCCAGGGCATCGGCAGGAGAAGTCCCGAATTTACTGCGCTCTCCGGAGGTATTTACCTGGATTAGTATATCGATAGTACGGTTAGCTGCGGCTAATCGTTGTTCCAGTTTTTCGGCCAACACCCGGCAGTCTATGGAATGAATACAGGAAACATCGTACTGCAGGATGTCCTTGATCTTATTGCTTTGCAGGTGCCCGATAAAATGCTGCTCGTGAGGGAATTTTAGTAGTTCCGCATATTTTTCCTTTATTTCCTGCACTTTGTTTTCACCGACCAGCTTGTATCCGGCGGATAGCGCTATCTGTATATTGCGGGCAGCGACGGTCTTGGTGGCCAGCAGCAGGCGCACCCCGGCCGGATCCCTTCCGGCCAGGATACAGGCTTTTTGGATGCGGTCGGTCGTTTGCCGGAGGCGGGATAGAATGGAATGCATAGTACGAAATTGATGTCCTGTATTTTTAAGAAGTGATAAGGTAAACAGGAGCCGTTGCCAGCTAAATTATGCACCATTACGGTCCGGGGGCTGATACAGTTTATCGAAAAAGTGCTGGTCCAGCCGAGCATAATAATCCCGCTGCTTTAATATTAAAAGAATTAAGCCGTATTACGGTGCCGGCACGACCGGTTGATTATTATAGTGCTGTACTTTTTTTGTCTTTTCACTTTTGCCCTGTCGCCAGGAGCTGTATATGGAAAGCTTCTTAAATATCTCCCTGGATAAATGAAGGCTAGGGTATACGGTGTAGAAGGTAAGACTATATAACTGCTGTTTGCATGGCCGGCGTCTCAGGAACAGGCAGAACAGTAGCCTGAAATAAACCCATTAAAATTGACGGAGCGATAGCCCGTCGGTAATTTCAGATCTACTTCTTGCGCCAGGCATTCTGTTTTGCCGCAAGCCAGACATCGAAAATGGAAGTGCCGGTGTTTGTGTTTTTTTTCAGCACAATTCTGACAAATGGCAAAATAATATTTACCGTCATCGCCCAACACTTTATGTACTATGCCGTCTTCACAAAAGCTGTGTAATACCCTATATATAGTAGCCCTGTCTATGGCATGACCCAACTCCTGTTGTACAATATCCTGGTTGACAACAGAGCCGGTTTTTTTTATCCATTCGAGTATCAGTTGCTTATTTTTTGTGTTGCGTTTATTCATATGTAGTGTTATTTATTGCGACATAGTCGCAGTAAAGGAGAAATGATCTACCTTTACACAAAGGTAAGACGGAAGGGGCATTTTTATAAACGCTATAGGCCCTAGCCGGATAGCCAGGTTATAGATTATTTTATATCAATGCTTTAAATGCAAAAATCGAATGAATGGATCTGGTAATTATGATGTAATCATTATCGGTGGTAGTTATGCCGGCCTCTCTGCTGCTTTGTCGCTGGGGCGCTCTTTAAGAAATGTATTAGTAATAGATGATGGCCAACCCTGTAACAGGCAAACACCACATTCGCACAATTTTTTAACGCAGGATGGTAAAAGTCCCGGCGCAATCAGTGCGATAGCCCGTCAGCAACTGGATGCTTATAGTACCGTTTCATTTGCGAACGGACGTGCTGCAGCGGCAAAGCCAGGGGAAGCCGGTTTTGTTGTTGAGATGGAATCGGGCATGTGTTATAGCGCATCCAAAATAGTATTGGCTACCGGTATTAAGGACATTATGCCTGAAGTACCGGGTCTTGCAGCCTGTTGGGGCATATCCGCTATTCATTGCCCTTATTGCCATGGCTATGAGTTCCGGTCGCGGCGGACGGGGATTTTAGCCACCGGCGAAGTAGCCATGCATATGG
This sequence comes from Taibaiella helva, assembly GCA_040392235.1. Lineage (GTDB taxonomy): Bacteria > Bacteroidota > Bacteroidia > Chitinophagales > Chitinophagaceae > Taibaiella > Taibaiella helvus_A. The sequence continues at coordinate 2,254 of JBEBWN010000380.1, forward strand.
CGCCCCTGGTGTATAATTTAACAAAAGAGCTTGTTGTGATCACCAATGGTGGAGCAGCAGACCTGGGTACGGAGCAAAGAAGCCGGTTGGCCCGCCGGGAAATTGCTGTTATAGATGCCCGGGTGACAGCGTTAATACATGACAAAGGGTATTTGAGCACCCTGCGCCTGGATAATGGACAGGATCTGGCATTGGATGCCCTGTATGTGCGCCTGCCTTTTAAACAACACACGGATATTCCGGCAAATTTGGGTTGCACTTTTACGGAAATGGGGCATATTAAGGTAAATGAGTTCGGGCAAACGGGTGTTGAGGGTGTGTATGCCTGCGGCGATAGCGCCAGTATGATGCGGTCGGTAGCCAATGCTGTGGCCTCCGGAAGCCTTGTTGGCGCTATGCTGAACAAGGAACTGGCGGAAGCCTTGTTTTGAGCGTACGGACCGGTTACCGGATGGTAAACAATTCCGCATATTCCGGATTGTATACCGGGAAAATAGTACCGAGATTTGTGAATAAATTTGCAGGTATGGGTATCCAGGAAGAAATAAATTACCAGAGAATTGCGGAGGCAATAACTTATATCAGGAAAAACTTTAAGGAACAGCCGACGCTGGAGCAGGTAGCAGAGCAAGTGCACCTGAGCCCGGCGCATTTTCAACGCATGTTTACAGATTGGGCAGGTACCAGTCCGAAGAAATTTTTACAATATATAAGTGTGGAACATGCAAAGCGGTTGCTGCGGAATGATATACCAACCGGCTTATGGGATACTACTGTAGATACCGGCCTTTCCAGCACCAGCCGTTTGCACGAGCTGTTTGTTCGTATAGAGGGAATGACGCCTGCCGAGTACCGGGATGGCGGTAAAAGCCTGCAAATACGCTATAGTTTCGACACAAGCCCCTTTGGTAACCTGATTGTGGCATCGACCGAAAAGGGGATTTGTTACATGGCCTTTGCCGGTGAGCGGGATGCTGCGCTGCAGGAGCTGAAGAGCCGTTACCCCCAGGCCCGCTTGGGGGAACAAAGGGATATTATGCAGGAACAGGCGCTTTTTATATTTCAGCATGATTGGAGCCGTATAGAGGAAATCAAATTGCATTTAAAAGGAACGGAATTCCAGTTGAAAGTGTGGGAAAGCCTGTTGCGGATACCACTGGGTAAACTCACAACTTATGGCCAGATAGCGCAACAAATAGGCCATCCAGGGGCATCCAGGGCCGTTGGTACGGCTATTGGCAGTAATCCCATTGCTTATCTTATTCCCTGTCATCGTGTAATACAGTCAGGCGGGCATTTTGGTGGTTATATGTGGGGCAGCACGCGTAAAGCCGCTATCATTGGCTGGGAGGCAGCACAGCAGGAGGCACAAGAAAGTTATTCTGAAAAGGAGCATTAGTTGTTTATGATAAGGCATGACCAGGTTACAGATGCTATGCTGCACCATTTAATACGCAGAGGGACAGTGGTTTGCGGAGGTAACCGGAATGCACGGATATACGGATTGTTGCGTTGCAGGTCGGGAAAGCGGATGCAGCGCAGGAACAGGGTATTCTTCGGTAGCCAGGCGGATGCCCGGCATTATGGTTACCGACCTTGTGCGCATTGTATGTCGGAGGAATATAAAAACTGGAAAAAGTATGGAATTGTTTGAGCGGGAGCCGAGCCGCAACCTGTTGCCGGCAGACGGCGTGGTAGCGTATTATGGCCATATTATGGACCCTAATGAGGCCGATCATTATTTTAATGTATTACTGTCGGATATAGAATGGCGGAATGATGAGGCGGTTATTTTTGGCCGGCGCATAGTAACAAAACGTAAAGTGGCCTGG
>JBEBWN010000381.1:0-4080 GCA_040392235.1 Taibaiella helva
CGTGCTTCCAATCCCTGTAGCGAGTATATGTTTCTGGATAATACAGCCTGCAACCTCGCGTCGCTGAACCTGCGCCGTTTCTTCAATGAAGAAGAGGCTCTGTTTGATGTGCAGGGTTTCGAATATATGGTGCGCTTATGGACCGTGGTATTGGAAATATCGGTACTGATGGCCCAGTTCCCATCTCCAGAGGTGGCTCAGCTCAGCTACGACTACCGGACATTAGGATTGGGTTATGCCAATCTGGGTTCTATGTTGATGGTAAGCGGTATAGCCTACGACAGTGAAGAGGCCCGGTCGATAGCGGGAGCTATTACAGCAATTATGAATGGCGTAGCATATAAAACTTCGGCCGAAATGGCCCGGTATTTAGGTCCTTTCGCCCGCTACGAAGAAAACAAAAATCATATGATGCGTGTTATGCGCAACCATAGGGCAGCAGCTTATGATGCCGGAGATGCCTATATAGGCCTGGAAATCAAACCTATGGGTATAAATGCTAAATATTGTCCCGACTACCTGCTTTCTGCGGCGACCAAGGCCTGGGATGAGGCGGTACAGATGGGGGAGCAATATGGGTATCGTAATGCTCAGGCTACCGTAATAGCCCCTACCGGTACTATAGGCCTGGTAATGGACTGTGATACAACCGGTATAGAACCGGATTTTGCCCTTGTTAAATTTAAAAAATTATCCGGCGGGGGATATTTTAAAATCATTAATCAATCTATCCCGGCAGCCTTAAAAAAACTGGGCTATTCGGATGATGAAGCGGATGCCATCGTTAAATATGCAAAAGGGCATGCCCGTTTTGCCGGAGCGCCGTTTATTAACCACCAGACATTAAGTGAGAAAGGGTTTATTGCCGAAGAATTGAAACGATTGGATACCGCAGTGCAGAGCGCCTTCGAGATCGGTTTTGTATTTAACGCCTATACGTTAGGTGAGGAATGTTTGCAGCGCCTGGGCTTCAAGCCCGAGGAGTATTATGCGGCGGAATTTAATCTTCTGGAGGCTTTAGGTTTTACCGACCATGAAATAGAAGCAGCCAACGATTATGTATGCGGCACCATGATGGTAGAAGGTGCGCCCTTCCTGAAAGACGAACATTTGCCGGTATTCGACTGTGCTAATAAATGCGGTAAAAAAGGGGAACGGTATATCAGTCCACAAGGCCATATCAGGATGATGGCAGCAACCCAACCCTTTATCAGTGGTGCTATTTCAAAAACGATTAATCTTACCCATGAGGCTACCGTAGAGGATATTAAAGATTGTTACTTCCTCAGTTGGGAGCTGGGTATCAAAGCCTGTGCTTTGTACCGCGATGGCTCCAAATTGAGTCAGCCATTGAGCAATAAGAGTGATAAGAAGGAAGTAAAAGAGAAAACAGCAGAAGCAACGGAGACAGCCCAGGCGGAAAGCAATATTATTGACATGGGTAAGCTAACAATCGACGAATTGTTGGACGAAGTTAATAAAAGAGTGCAGGCCAGTCCCGATACGCAGTTAAAGCGTCAGCTGGGCCGTATTGTAGAACGCAAGACACTACCCGCTAAACGCCGCGGATATACTTATAAAGCCAAGGTTGGTGGTCAACCCTTGTTCCTGCGTACGGGTGAGTATGGCGACGGAACGCTGGGAGAGATATTTATTGATATGGCTAAAGAAGGCGCTACCATGCGGAGCCTGTTGAACAGTTTTGCGATTGCTGTTTCTGTCGGAATGCAATACGGCGTTCCTCTTGAAGAATATGTAGACAAATTCACGTTTACCCGTTTCGAACCCAGCGGAATTGTCGAACATCCTAATATTAAGACCGCTACATCGGTGCTCGATTTTGTATTCCGTGCCCTGGCGTACGAATATCTGGATAGGGAAGACCTGGTACATATCGCCGATGAAAGCCGGATGAAAATAGCAGATTCGGAAGCTGCCCAGCAATTATCCCAGATCCGGATTACCGCGCCGAAACCGGTAGTACCGGCTAAGCAAAAAACAGTAACACTTAAACCTGCAATGTCGGAAGCAGAAACGAAGAAAATGATTGGAACGAGTGCCGATGCTCCGGCCTGCCGGAATTGTGGGAACATAACGCTTCGCAACGGAACCTGCTATATGTGCCCCAATTGCGGCACAACGACAGGCTGTAGTTAACTCTTTCTGATTGGTTGTTTTGAGCCCGGATATCAGGCATATAAAGATTATATTCCTGATATCCGGGCATTCTTTATATTATCTAAGCGATTTGGTAAAATGACCCTGTCCTCGGCTGCTCCCTGCAAGGGACCAGCTGCATTAGCCAGATTTTCGGTATCTTTGTTTCCTATAACTATTTATCGATTTTATGTCCGGAATAAATTTAGAAGAGCAGTTTCAGCACAAAATTGACCAGGAGCAACGTATCGAACCTAAGGATTGGATGCCCGAAAAATACCGGCAGACTTTAATACGGCAAATTTCGCAACATGCGCATAGTGAAGTTGTGGGTATGCTTCCAGAGGGCAACTGGATCACGCGGGCTCCGTCATTGCGGAGAAAATCCGTGTTGCTGGCCAAAGTTCAGGATGAAGCAGGGCATGGATTATACCTTTACAGCGCCGCCGAAACATTGGGTATTAGCCGCGACAAAATGTATAGCCAACTGCATTCCGGAGAGGCCAAGTATTCATCAATATTTAATTACCCAACGATAACCTGGGCTGACATGGGCGCTATTGGCTGGTTGGTAGATGGTGCGGCAATAATGAATCAGGTTCCGTTATGCCGAGCGTCATATGGCCCTTATAGCCGCGCAATGATCCGCGTTTGCAAGGAAGAGAGTTTTCACCAGCGGCAGGGTTACGAAATCATGCTCACTTTATCCAGGGGGGCAGAGGTGCAGAAAAAAATGGCTCAGGATGCGTTGAACCGTTGGTGGTGGCCGGCCATCATGATGTTTGGTCCTACGGATGATAATAGCCCGAATACCCTGCAGAGCATGAAATGGAAAATTAAGCGGTTCACCAACGACGAGTTGCGCCAGAAATTCATAGACGTTACCGTGGAACAGGCAAAAATACTTGGCCTGACCATACCCGATAAAGATTTGAAGTGGAACGAGGAGCGTGGGCACTACGATTTTGGGGCTATTAACTGGGATGAGTTCTGGAATGTGGTTAAAGGTAATGGGCCTTGCAACAAGGAACGGTTAGAAACCCGCAAAAAAGCATGGGAAGCGGGTGCATGGGTAAGGGAAGCGGCGCAGGCCCATGCCGAAAAAAGGAAAAGTAAAAAGATAGCTGCTTAGGCCGTCCTTATTTTAATACCAGAAAAGGTTGATTATTTTAAGTAAAAGATAATCAACCTTTTTTTATTTGCTTCGTTATTTTTGTACGGCAAAAATCTGACCTGTACAATGCATATTGAAAAGATAAAAAATAAGGGGCAGGGGCGTTTATTCCAAAGTGAGTACCTGGAAATGATGACCAAAACGCATCCGGTGGTCATTTATAGTCTTTACCTGCCTGTTATATGCTTCTTTTTGTATTACAGCAATGTTTATAAGTTGCTTACTATTCCCCGAATCGTCCTCTTGTTTGTGGCGGGCGTATTGGTTTGGAGCCTTATAGAATATATATTGCATCGTTTTATATTCCATATTGTTTCTGAGAATAAAAGGGTAACACGTATTATTTATAAACTTCATGGTATTCACCACGAATACCCCCGGGATAGGGAACGTTTGTTTATGCCTCCTATACCTAGTATTATAGTGGCAACAGGATTTTTCTCAGTACAATACCTGCTGCTGGGGATTAATGCTTTTCCTTTTTTCTCAGGATTTGTATTCGGATATTTGCTCTATGGCTCAATGCATTATGCTATTCACGCCTTTACACCGCCTTCTTTTCTAAAAGCATTGTGGCGTAATCATCATTTGCACCATTATAAATATCCACAAAGAGGATTTGGCGTTAGTTCGGTGTTATGGGACTATATATTCCGCACCATACCACCTAAAAAATAAGCATAAAAGACTATTTGCCAGCGATTCAGAATAAAAATACTTTTGTTTATGGTTAAGCCTTATCGGCGGAG
>JBEBWN010000382.1:0-4072 GCA_040392235.1 Taibaiella helva
GTGCACAGTTTTCCCGGAGAAGGCGCCGAGTTCTATTTCGAAATTCCACAAAATGTAGCATAACGTAGTACCACATGAAACATATCATTTTTGTAGAGGACGATGAGAGTATAAGAGATATAGCCAGTATAATATTTAATAATAATAAATACAGGGTTACGATCTTTTCCCGCGGTGAGGAGCTATTTGAAGCAGAAACAGTATCTGCCCCCGATATTTTTATCCTGGATAAACAGTTGCCCGGAATGGATGGCCTGGATATATGCAGGAAATTAAAAGCACAGGAAGACACGAGGCATGTGCCGGTAGTAATGCTTTCAGCTAATCCCAAAATCAAAACCCTGGCCCGGGAGGCGGGCGCTGACGAATCTATAGAGAAACCATTTTCTATAGATAACCTGAAGGACCTGATCAATAACCTGACGGATGGCGAGAAAATGTCACTTACCGCTTGATGCTGATATAGTGCAGAGCCTTTTAAACCAATGTCTGGTTAAGGTAAACATGTTTGCCGCTTTAATAACTGTAGCTTGCTCCTTATCGAGGTACTAAGGCTTTTGGGTTCTGTCTTATTATTTTTAGCAAAAAAAACTAATAGCCATATCCACCTCTTTTGAACAGGTACATCAATCGCAGGGAAACAACATTGTTGAACTGGTCCATTCTACCGCCATACATACCGTTGTTTTTACGTATAGACAACAGGGAATACTGAAAGCGTGGTCCTAAGAATATGCCTTTCCACAGGTGCACATTACCGGAAAAAACAAAGCTGAATTCGAATTTGCGGAACGGTGGTCCGTCCTTAAGCTGGATACCCGATGCATTGTAGACTAACTCCTCGCTGGAAGCCAGGTAGCCTACCGAGAAACCAACACCAAAATTACTTTTCCGGGACCCCTGGTAAAAATTTATCTGCAGCGGAACTTCTGCGTATTGCAATTTTATAGTCTGGCTTTGAATACCTGCGCCGGGTATTGGGGCGCCACCCTTCGATCCTTTTTGTGAAAAAAGCACTTCCATACTTAATGCCACAGTTCCGTCAATAGGCATATCCATTTCGCCAAAGGGCAGGTAAATAATACCGCCGCCACTAAAACCTACCTGGTTATATCCTTTGTAACCATCTCCATCCACCTGGGTCATGTTTAAACCGCCCAATAAACCCGCTACAGGGAGATGATACTCTTCATTATAAGGCTGCGCATAAGTTTTTGTTGCCAGGATCAGCAGGAGGGCAGTGAGGATTGTTGCTATTTGCGTAATTTTAGCCTGTTTTTGATCGGCCGTCGCGTGCCCTTTTTGTTTTATATGGTTCAGAATCATAAATCTGTATCAGATAACACTAATCGTAAACGATCAATGTACTGTTTAAAATACGGTTTAAACAACCAGATATCGTAAAATGAGCTTCAAATATACGCCAAACACCCTGAAAAAGCTGGAGCAGCTTTTTGAAGAGGCCAGATTCCGGGTGCGGTACGAAAAAGGAAACTTTAATTCCGGGTTCTGTTTGCTGGAAGATAGACGCATTGCTGTGATTAACCGGTTCCTGAACGTAGAAGGCCGGATCAATGCCCTGGTGGAAATATTGCCGACATTACAAATTAACGAGGAGGAGCTGAGCGGCGAAATGCTAAAGTGGTACAGGCAGGTAATGGACCGCCCGGATGATAATAGCAATCAGCCGGTGCAAACGCAAATGGACCTCTAGTGTTAAATCAAAGGTTAAAAGGCAAAACCCAAAGCAAACGCTACTACTCTGCCGTTCTTTACTTTTGGTTCTGTAGAAGAGAGCAGAATTTTTTATTTTGATTTAGACCAATATCGTCACGTGATGACAATTACTTTTTTGGGCACAGGTACTTCACAGGGGGTTCCCTTTATAGGTTGTTCCTGTGCGGTATGCCGCTCGGATGACCCCCGGGACAACCGGTTGCGGTCTTCTATTTGGATTAAAAGTGCGGAGGCAAGCGTCGTTATTGATACTGGCCCCGATTTCAGGTACCAAATGCTGCGGGCTAAAGTAAGCCAACTGGATGCCGTGGTGTATACACATGGCCATAAAGATCATGTAGCTGGTCTTGACGATGTGCGGGCCTACAATTACTGGCAAAACACCGGTATAGATCTTTATGCGGATGCACATACTGAAGAGGTACTGCGCCGCGAATTTCAATATGCTTTCAATGGTGTTTATTATCCGGGGATACCGGTATTAAATATTTTGTCGGTAAGCGGCGCTCCTTTCGGCATTAAAGACCTTTATTTCAATCCTGTACAGGTAATGCATTATAAACTCCCGGTATACGGCTATCGTATTGGTAACTTCACGTATATAACGGATGCGAATTATATAGCGCCTGATGAAATTCATAAAATCAAAGGCAGTAAAGTTGTCGTACTCAATGCGCTGCGGAAAGAAACACATATTTCGCATTTTACCCTGGAGCAGGCAATAGCATTAGCTCGTGAAATTGGCGCAGAAAAAACATATTTTACCCATGCCAGTCACCAGTTAGGTTTACACGCTGAGCTGGAGGCAAATTTACCGCAAGGTATGCATATGGCTTATGATGGCCTGGCGCTCGAACTGGAGTAGTATTTATTATGGACCAATAAAACATTGTTTATTTCACTTCTTCTATATAGGGCAGGTATAGCGCTTTATGCTACGGGAATTCGCATTGCTGCCGTGTTCCTGGAAAAGGCCCGTTTATTTGTGGCAGGGCGCAAGCATATTTATGCACTGATGCAACGGGATCTTGCTGAAGATCTCCGGCGCCGGATATGGGTTCATTGCGCCTCATTGGGTGAATTTGAACAAGCGAGGCCAGTGATAGAAGCGTTAAGAAAACGGTACAGCGATCGCTGTATTGTGTTAACTTTCTTCTCCCCCTCCGGTTATGAAGTGCAAAAGGAATATAAGCAGGCTGATTTTGTTTATTATTTACCCCTGGACTCGGCGGGTAATGCCCGCCACTTTCTTGATGTCCTGCAACCCGAAATAGCGCTATTTGTTAAGTATGAATTCTGGTATCATTATTTGACGGAGTTGAACCGCCGGCAGATACCGGTCCTGTTGTTTTCTGCTTTATTCCGTGAACGCCAACCGTTTTTTAAATGGTATGGAGGGCTTTTCCGCCGGATGCTCGCTTGCTACGAACAAATTTTTGTACAGGATGAAACATCCAGGCGCCTGTTGGAACAACTGGGCGTCGGCCAGGTTCAGATTGCTGGTGATACCCGCTTCGACCGGTCCTGGCAGGTGGCCCGGATGGACAAGCATTTCCCTACATTGGAAACATTTAAAACGAGGCACAAACTGATCGTTGCAGGAAGCACCTGGAAAGACGATGAGTTGTTGTTACGTGCACTCCTTGCTGAGCTGCCAGAGCAGTACCGGTTACTGATTGCGCCACATGAAGTGTCGGAAAGCCATGTACGGGAAATTATGGCGCTTTTTCCAGGTAAGGCATGCTTATGGAATGCAGATGCGCAGACTCTGCAGGACAAACGGGTGGCTATAGTTGCAGAGGTGGGTTTTTTGTCCTTCCTATACCGGTATGCAGATATCGTTTGGATAGGGGGCGGATTTACGCGGACGGGAATACACAATATTATAGAGCCGGCAGTGTATGGAAAGCCGGTTTTTTTTGGACCTGAATATAGTCGATACAGGGAGGCCGTCGATATGTTGGAGGCCGGGGCCGTAGTGTCGACCAATGATACAAAGCATTTATTAAGTATATGGCAAGATGAAAATGCGCTGCAGGTTTTAGGCAACAGCGCATTGAGTTATGTACAGGAGCAACTGGGAGCTACCGAAAGAATTCTACGCTATCTTGAGCTGAAATGCTTACCCAGCAATGTATAGAAAGTTTCTACAGTGCTATCGTTCTTATCCCATTTGTAAGTAGGTGCAACTTCTTGTCCCAGCCAAGAGAGGGCCTCATCTAAGTTGCGTAGCCGGTTGAGGTGTTGAAGTGCGTCCTCATATTCTTCTTTATTGTTATTAAATAATTCGTTCAAAAACAGGTATTTGTCATTGATGCCGATAGCGGCGCGGATA
>JBEBWN010000383.1:0-4066 GCA_040392235.1 Taibaiella helva
AATTTTGCCCTGTTTCACTGGGATTCGCCCTTTTTCAAGCCCTGGCAATTGATTACTCATATGTTCATGCATGGCAATTTCATGCATTTGTTTTTCAATATGTTTGCCCTTTGGATGTTCGGCAATGTTATAGAGAACATCATGGGCCTGAAGCGTTTTATTATATTCTACCTGGTATGTGGTGTGGGTGCAGCGCTTTGTTATCTTGCTGTTTTATCCATAGGCTCTCCCGCCTTAAACGTTCCTATGGTAGGCGCCTCCGGAGCCGTTTATGGCATTTTGTTCGCTTTCGGATATTTACTGCCCAATGCTATGGTGTTCCTGTTCATCTTCCCGATGCGGGCTAAATACCTGGTTGCCATATACGCCGCTATAGAACTGATAGAAGGCATCCAAAATAACCCAGCCGATCCGGTGGCCCACTTTGCACATTTGGGTGGCATGTTATTTGCTTTTTTATTGTTAAAAACCTGGAAAACACTAAAGAACAACCGTTACAGATATTGATCCGGCCTCTTGACGTTTCTTGCAGGACAGGCCTTAAATAGGATATTGCAACTGCGTTCCTTTTCCGATTAATCGTTAACTTGCTGTATAAACAATTTGCAGGGAGCTTATGAAAGCAGAATTTACCAGACAACGAATGAACCTGATGTCCAACTATGGACAGAATGCCCTGGTGCAGCTCATTGCCGTATCTGCAATAGGCTTTATTCTGGCATACGCCATGTATGTAATTATCCTGGTGTTAGCTCCGGAGCAGAAAACGCTGATAAATGGTATTTTGGAAAAAGTCACGTTTAACAATAGCGTTAGTCCTTATATAGCACTTCAGCCTTTTGCCGAATTCCTGCACCGCCCCTGGGTATTGTTAACTTATGCCTGGGCGCATACCGGATTCTGGAACTTATTGAGCAATATGCTTTGGCTCTATTGTTTCGGTTCTGTTGTACAATCGCTTGTAGGTTATAAAGAAATTATTCCTTTATTTATTTTCTCGTATGTTATCGGAGGGTGTTTCTTTCTGGCAGCCACTGCAGTTTGGCCAGCCTTACAAGGTTCCCGTATGGCTTTAGGCGCGTTGCCGTCCATTATGGGATTTGCAATTGCTGCAATCACCCTGGCGCCTAAATTCCGATTTTACCTGGGCGATCGACTATCCATACCTTTGTGGCTGTTATTGGCCGTTTATTTGATACTTAATATATTAAACTTCGCTTCGGGAAATGTCAGTATGCTACTACTCTGCGGGGCCTCGGCGCTTACCGGGTTTGCATACATTAAATTGTTGCAAAGCGGCTATAAACCCGGCAATTGGTGGTATAATTTAGGATACAATATTCAATCCTGGTTTAGCCCGAAGGAGTTACAACCCGGAAAAACACAAAAAAAGCGAACCGAGACATTCCGGCAGGCACGCCAGTCTCCATCTGCTTCAAAACAGGAATCGATCGACCATCTGCTGGATAAGATCAATCAAAAAGGTTATGATTCTCTCACACCTGAAGAGAAAGAAACGCTTTACAAAGCCAGTAAAGAAAACTAATGTGCATTAGTATCGACCTTAAGTAAAAAACATTGAAAAAGACTTCGCTGTTCTTCAGATTTCTCAGAAGTATATATTTATTGCTTAATTTTTTGGCCGTAATATGGCTTGCCTTGTGCCAATGGGCGTCATTCTATGATCCGTCAGACAAACCCAGCCTGCTCAGTCTTTTTAGCTTTACCATTTTTTTTGCACTACTGGCCAATGTATTCTTCATCGTAATTTGGCTTTTTTCTCAAAGGAAGTGGAGGGCATTACTTTCGCTAGCGGCCATTATACTGTGCTGGAAAATTACCGTTCCCATTTTCGGGTTCAATTTCTTCGGCAATAATAATATCGCAGTAAACAGCAAGGGTAGTTTGAAAATAATGACCTGGAATGTGCATATGTTTGACCTAGGTGAATGGACAAAAGACAAAACGTCCAAAGCAAAAATCTTAAAGTTCATTAAAGAAGAAAACCCGGACATTCTTTGTATGCAGGAATTTTATTGGGACCAGAGTACTACGCTGGAGCCCTATACTTCTGTTATTCAGCAACTGGGCTATCCCTTTGTCGAATTCTCGAAAGAACATGTTTTAAAGAAGAATTTCATTACCAGCCAGGCAGCAAAAAACGATGTTATTATAACAGGACATGCTGTATTTTCCAAATACCCTTTGCGCAACCCTCAACGTTACGCCCTTACGGAAAAAGGATATAATATGCTTAGTGTAGAAGCTATTATAGACAGCGCGCGCATTTTCACTGTCAATGTTGTTCATCTTACTTCTGTTGGATTAGGGCGAAATGAATTAAACTATATAGAAGATGTGAAGTCTAAAGGCGTGGATGCACAGGATGAAAGCAAATCTAAATTTCTTCTGAGAAAAATAAGGGATGCCTCCAGTGTTAGGGCCGGGCTGGCCAATAAGATCGATTCCCTGAAACGCCGAATGGACTATCCCCAGATTATCTGCGGCGATTTTAACGATGTGCCCGGTTCCTATGTTTATAGTACGGTTAAAGGACGGCTCTCTGATGCCTTTGTGGGAAAAGGGCTTGGGCTGGGGCGTACCTATCAGCATATTTTTCCTACGTTAAGAATCGATTATGTATTGTATGACAGCGACCATCTGAAAGTAGAAGGATATAAGAGTCCTTATATAGGCTTGTCGGATCATTTCCCGGTTATTGCTACATTCTCGTTTAGAGATTCTCTCTGAAAAGGATAAAGTATTTTCTAAAAAAACGGTCAGTTTACCCAACGCCCATTTCTGTACAGCCGTCTATATACACATTAACAGGGCAATAAAATTATTTTTCTGTTATTAATGTTTCCTTAAGGAAAATTATTACATTTGTCATCTTCAATTTCAGAAACGCTTATAGGCTTATATTCTACACGTTTTATTTTAACCAATTTGTATTGCTCATCTGCCCAAGCAGCCATTGTTTAAATTTTTGTAGAATTATTCTTTATGACAAAAAGCCTGAAGCAACTTTCAGACCAAGATTTAGTGTGTTTATTTCGCAATGGCGATGAAAAAGCCATATCGGAACTGATATTCCGCTATCAAAGCAATATATATACTTCTATTTACCTGATGGTAAAAGATAGATATATTGCAGAGGATCTTTTTCAGGATACTTTTCTGAAAATAGTAAACAACTTACGTAAAGACCGATATTCTGAACAGGGCAAATTCCTGCCATGGGCGCTACGCATAGCCCATAATTTATGCATCGACTATTTCCGGAAAATTAAACAACAGGTAAAGATCACCTTAACCGATGGAACAGATGTATTTGATATTCTGCCGATGAAAGCAGAGCATGCAGAAGAGCGCATTATCAGGAAGCAGACAGAAAGCGGCGTGCAGCAAATAATCGACCTGTTGCCTGAAGAGCAGCGCGAAGTTATCGTGATGCGCGTATATGGAGAGATGAGCTTCAAAGAAATAGCCGGAGTAACCGGTGTTAGTATCAATACCGCCCTCGGCCGCATGCGCTATGCCTTAATCAATTTGCGCAAAATGATCAGTGACCATAAAATGGTGCTTCGCTAACCTACCCAAGCAATCGTAGTTTGTAGGGAAGGATATCATTAAGAACCTCTACTGATGGTCTATCATTTGCCAAAGCAAGCCCCGCTAATAGTATATTTGTAGAGTAGTAAAGGCGAGCAATCGGGCCTGTTACATAAAGAGGTTGTCTCAGCAATAAGAGGCAACTTCTTCCATTTCCACCAGCGTCCGGTTGTAAGCTTACACGGTAAGAGCAACTATGTAGGGCTTGCTGGTTAACTGACATCCAATTGAATTTCAACATAATAACTGTAGAAATTCTCCAATTTAATGCAGGGCAAAAACATCGCAAAGCCAGTAAAATGGTTTGTAAAGCTTGCAGCAACATAAAATAATATAGATAGCCGCAGGTTTCAGCTGCGGCTATCTATATTAAAGCCCTTCAGCCTTTTCTGAAACGGAAATGAATCTCCCCCTCTTGAAGTCTAAACTTCATACGGCTATGCCGGCTGTA
>JBEBWN010000384.1:0-4063 GCA_040392235.1 Taibaiella helva
AGGGAGCTTAGGAATTTCATATCGTACGTTCTATATTATTTATACCATTAAAAGATGAGCACCTGATCAATCACGACGCCTTCGTCAAGTGCTGTCAGCTGAAGGCGATGCTTCCCCGACGATGTAACGGGTAGCTTTACGCGTCGTATCGCCTGATTACGCAAGACATTCTGTTTCCACTCTTCACTTCTTCCCTCTGTCTTGTAAGAGATCTCTTGCCAGGACTGCCCCTCCAGCGAGATGGCGAACCGCAACTTTTTACCATCAACGGCATGATTCGGAAGTAGACGAACTTCCACCTGCACCGAATCTGTAACCGTGTGCGTAAAGGAAACAGATACTTGCTTCCCTTGATGAACCGCAAGTGCATGCCCTTCATAACCAATCCCTTTAATGAGCTGAACATCCTCCTTTTTAGCGGTAAAATCCAACCCTGAAAAGGTATGCCTGGGGATCAAAGGTGCTTTAAGTTCACCAGTAGCCTGCTCTTCGGGAACTTTACGGTACACCTCTAAGTTTCTTGGTTTATAATCCATCATGCCGTTCCATTTCCCATGCTCCAAGGTATTGTACTGTGCAGTCAGTGAAACGATGCTATCAAAAGCCCGGTGGGTTTCGTACCAGTTTGCTTTTTGATGACGTGCCAATTGGGCATATAATAATTTATTGTTCATTTGTGTAGCCGCTTGTACCGGATATTTTACCAGCTGAAAAAAAGACGACTGCAAGGGAGCCGATACTTTGGCAGAAATATGCTCTACCTGCTCAGAAATAGCCGCATAGTCTTTTAGACGTTGACGAATATCCTCTTCACTCCATTCCAGATCCTTGACTACCTTATAGGCGGGATCCCGCTCTTCTGTGCGGGTGTTACCCATATGCTCCGGTTTACGGATATACGCCAACCGATAGTATTCCTGCTGTATTGCCGCAAGCTGCTTCGCTAATTTCGGCCCGAATTTGTCACGCAACCACTGCGTTAAATGTTGCTCTACTCCTATGGCATTCACTTTATCTATATCCCAGGCCATATCGAGGAAAAGTTCGGTTTGGTACTCTGCAGGCTTGATATCACCTACATTGAGTATCCAGAATTTCTGCACACCCTTCTCATAAGCCAAAGCCATTTGCTGGTGTAACAAGGCGGGACTGATCGTCGACAACCATAGGTAATCATGTGGACGCCCCCAATAAGACACATGGTAATATACGCCATTACCTCCTTTACGTACGCGTTCTTTTTCATTGGGAAAGTGCTTAAGGTACCCGTAATTATCATCACACCATACTAAGGTTACATCTTCCGGTACATCCAGACCATCGTTATACACATCAAGAACTTCTTTATATGGAATAAATACCTGTGGAACCTGGGTGATATCCGGATTGATATATTTTTTCAGTAATTCCCGTTGATCCGGCAACACTCGCGTCAATACAGCTTTATGCTCCTGGAGAGTTTTGACCCCCTGCATCATACCATCATGCTTGCCACGAAGACCAATAGTAAAAATATTCTCCGCCCCCCGCAGTTCCTGTAGACGCTGGCTCCAATAGTTCAGCATTTCAGACTTATTGGTCACATAGTTGTAATCTCCTGTACTGACAAGATCCCACTCTGTAGCGCTATTCCGCGCCAGCGGTTCACAATGCGTTGTACCGATATAGATTCCATATTTCTCTGCGACCTCCCGGTTGCCTTCGACAAAATAAAAAGGAACCGTCACCTCATGCATAGCTGGCCAGATGGTATTGGCCCGCAAACGCAATAAAAGTTCAAAAATCCGGGCGTAAGTCTTCGGGCCAATGGTCCTCATTTTTTTTGCTTTCTCCGGATCTATACCCGCGATAAGCTTCGCATCGGGTTCATAATTGCTGGCACTCCAAGGCGTCAGACCCCAATCCTCGTCATTCAAAAATATGCCCCGGTATTGTACGGAAGGTTTCTGTATATTCCTATAGTTTTTAGAGAGAAAAAGCTCTTTCCTTTTAGCAGGGACAACATCTGCCCACCATACCCATGGCGAAATCCCCATTAAACGCGACAGCTCCAACACCCCATACGCTGCACCATGCGCATCACTACCTATGACCAATAAGTAGCTTTCCTTTTTATCGCCCACGACCTGCAACTGAAAGGCCTCCCATTGTCCATGTAAACTTGATATGTCCACATTCCATGTAGACAGCAGCTGATCCAACATCGTGTTTTCACCGGAAACTCCTACAACAACACTTCCATTCTGAAGCTTTGGAGAACGTATAAAGCCTTGCTCAGCAACCCGTTTTACATCATCAAACAGTATATTGATGGCTGTCTGTACGACAGGTTCCTGACCATTATAACAGACCGCCGTTTGCTTATCACGCCGGATAAGACCAAAACCGTCCGCCGCAAACGTGTCAAAAACATATATCGAAAGGAAAAGGAACAGCACTATTTTATTGACCATGACTTTGTTTTTAATGTAGGCTATAATTTTCTAAAAATAAGAAAAGGATTTAGACCTGCTCATAGTATCCTGCACTGTCATGGCTATATATTTTACAGTTGTTTATTAAAATAAACTTTTTGATATTTTTTAGTTATATTTGTTTATTATAATAAACAAAATGCTATTTGAACAAATAACCATAAAAGAGGTAAAAAAAGAACTTGCCGAATTGTGTAAGCAGCAACGGAAGCTTTATGGCCTGTCACAGGAGGACTTGGGTGAAGCATTGGGCTTATCACGTTTTACCATTCAAAAATTTGAAAACGGTCAGAATGCCACTTTAGATACGGTGTTAAAAATTGTGCATCATTTCGATTTATTAGAAAGGCTATTTGAAGCTATCAAAGCACTTCAATCAGAAAATAATAACACTTCCATGTATTGATTATGGCAAAGAAGGACAATATACATATCCTATTATTTGGTCAGGAAATAGGGCGTTTAGGCTTTGATCCCGACCAAAATATATCATTTTTTCAATACAATCCCTCTTATTTGGATTCCGGAGGATATAGTCGTGCCTTTCCCTATGTTTTTAAGCGTGTTAAACCAGTGCAGGCCTTCAAGCAATATCAAGGCGAAACATTCAGAGGTCTCCCTCCTATGATTGCTGATTCGTTACCGGATATGTTTGGTAATATTATTTTTAAGGAATGGCTGGCGTCACAGCATAAAAGTTTTAAGTCCATTACCCCGTTAGAACAGTTGGCCTACGTAGCGAACCGTGGTGTAGGAGCGCTGGAATATTTCCCAGCTAAGGACATCCCATCAACAACTACTATACAAATCAATGAAATTGTAAAAGTTTTAGATCAGGTTCTGAACAAAAAAAATGAAACAGCAGGTAGAGCTTTGAACACAGAAGCCTTATTTAATATTTTTAAGATTGGAACATCTGCCGGAGGAGCCCATCCCAAAATTTTAATCTCCGAAGATAAAGCCAGTGGTCAGATTCTTCCCGGAGATTTAGTTGTCAGCGATGCATACAATCACTATTTAGTGAAGCTACACCTACCAGAAGAGATAGGTTACAACAGAGAAAAGGTGGAGTATGCTTATTATCGATTAGCAACAAAAGCGGGTATCCGCATGATGCCCTCAAAACTGATTGATGAGCAACATTTTGCAACACTGCGCTACGACAGGCAAAATGGGCACAAGCTGCATACACTGACCGCAACGGGATTGACTGGCTGGGATTTCAAAAACCCAATGCATTCCAGTTATGAAAATCTCTTTAAGCTAGCTTTAGACCTGAAAGTTCCTTTTAAAGATATACAGGAATTATTCCGCCGAATGGTATTCAATATTGTCTCCGCCAACAGTGATGACCATTTAAAAAACCATAGCTTTATTTATGACAAAACGCACAATTCCTGGGAGCTTGCCCCAGCATATGACCTGACTTATCCTTTTAATATTGATCTTAATTTTACGCAGGTAAGTAGGGCTTTATCCATCAACAATAAGCGAACAAACATAACGCTTGACGATCTGCTCATTGTGGCAGACCAGTTTTCTATTAAGAACCCTAAAAGAATCATTCATGATGTTATGGAATCAATAGC
>JBEBWN010000385.1:0-4059 GCA_040392235.1 Taibaiella helva
TCCCGGCTAAGGTGTAACCGGTCTGCAGGCAGGGTTTGGTGTTCCAATTGGAAGCCCAGGCCGGCGCCACCGCCACGGTCATAAAAATCAATAACGTCCTCTAACGTCTGGTAAACACCATTATGCATATATGGCGCTGTTAATGCTGCATTACGTACTGTACTGGTTTTAAAGGAATGCAATTGGTGCGGTATAGTATATACATTGTATTTACCGGAATCAGTATCCATTAAGGCATTAAGGGTATCCGTACCAGAGGGTATGCCCAGTACTTCACTCTCCATTTTATCGAATAACGGAGGAACCGTACCATTGAATAGCGGCACAAAATGACAGGTACCGCATTTTGCTTTGCCCATAAAAATATTAAAGCCATTAATCTGCCGGGCGCTCATAGCAGTATCATTCCCTCTCATATATTGATCGAAAGGGCTATTTAAGGAGGTCAAAGAGCGCACATAGGCTGCTATTGCAGCTTTGATATTACGTTCCGATATCTTACCATCCTTAAATACTTTGCGGAATGCATTTTTATAACTTTTCAATTGCGTTAATTGCATCGAAATTTCGTGAAATGTTCCGCCCATTTCTTCCGGGTTAGCTATTACCTCATGCGCCTGGTCTTCGAGGAAAGCAATGCGGCTGTCAAAAAACTGCACGGGCTGTAAAGCGCTGTTGATCAATGTAGGGGTATTGCGCATCAGCTTTTTACTTCCCAACAACGATTCATTGAGTTGTAAGCCGTCTGTAAATGCTTTTTCGGGTTGATGACAGGATGCACAGCTTCTCTTGCCATTCGCGGATAACAGCGATTCATTAAACAATTGTTTACCCAGCGCGATGGTATGTTCGTTAACAGGCAGAGCATGTGCAGGGGCAAAGTAATAAAGGTCAAAAGCATTAGGGCTGAACATATTCGGAACAGAGGCCGGTATGGCTCTGGGTGGCGTTACCGCAAAAGCAATGCCCTCTTTACTTTGATAATCATGCATCGTGTTACACAATACATTCACATAAGAACGTATAAACACAGCCCGGTTAAAACCATCAAAATTGCCGGGGTAACGGGCCAGGTATTGCAGGGCCTGCGTGGCGGTGGCAACAAGCTCATTATGATCAGGAAAGAAAGAAAGCACCCGCATTGTCGCCTGCAGCGTACTTTGGGCCTCTGCGATACTATGCAGCGCTACGGGCGAATCAAATCCGCTGATCCCTTTTGTGATTAACCGGTACAGAGTAAGCTTAAGTGCATCCAATATATTTGATGGTGTTAATACCAGCTCTGCATAAGTGCTTTCCAGCCTGTTAAGGGCAAAAATAATACCGCTGAGCTCACTGCCTATAAGTTGCCGGTTGTAGTTTTCCGTATCGAAGACGGCTTCTTCCAACACCTGGAAACCGGTGGGATACAAGGGCAGGTTAGGCATATTAGGCTTTGCCTCCAGTAGATTAGGGGCATTCAGCTTTGCTGCTGTTTCCGGGTAGTGGTATTCAATAAGGAACTCGATCTGCTTGTAGTAATAGCGTGCTTTTTTAAACCGCTCCTGCAAACTGGAAGGGTCTATTTGTTTATACCTTGCTTCCATATCGAGGACGCACTGCTTCAGGCTGTCAAGATTGGCTTTATAAAAGTTATGGGTTAAAATAGTCGTATGTTGCTTGGTTGTTGCACTTACGAAAAGCAGGGTAACAGCGGTCAGCATAGTACCCAATATCACAGTCAGTTTACGTTTATGATGACTCATTAAATGCTCTACTATTTAAAATACAATATGCAAATGGGGCATTTTTGCTTTCCATGCCGCAATATGTTCTGCGGGAATAGGATTGCCATTGATCAGCAGTGTTTTCAGATTGCGCAACCGGGATATTTCCCCGGGCAATGCAGTGATATTGTTATGGCTCAATATCAGTATTTCCAGTTGTTGCAGCTTTCCTATAGACGCCGGTAAGGAGCGGAGCTTATTGTGGCTGAAATTCAGCGAGCGCAGATCACCCAGGTTGCCTATTTGACCGGGCAACTCTACCAGGTTGTTATGCACCCCGTCCAGTTGCTTTAGTTCTTTGAGCTGACCAACCGAAGAGGGTAAAAAGGCTAATCTGTTATAGGAAAGGTTTAAGACCTGCAGTTTTTTCAGTCGCCCCGTTTCTTCGGGAAGTGATAACATCATATTGTGCGAAAGATCCAATAGTTGTAGGGCAGACAGGCCGGATATTTCAGGGGGCAGCCCTGCCACCTGGTTCCAGGATAGATCGAGCACACGCAGGTTTTTTAAGACGCCTATCGACGGCGCCACTTCAATAAGGTGATTATTATCAGCCTGTATGCGTTCTATATTATGCCATCCATTAATTTCCGGGGGTAATTTCCGCAAGCTGTTTCCACTTAAAATGATCAATTTTAGCCGGGATAAATTTCCTATGGCCGGAGGCAGATACTTAAAGCTATTGTCCTTCAGGTCCAGTAATTCCAGCTGCTGTAGCTCGCTTATCTGTTCGCTGAGGATTTCTTTATGCGCTACCCGGTAAGAAAAGTGCCTGACGCAGTCTTTGTGGCTTAAGGCCTCAGCAAAAACATGATAAGTTCTGCTGCTGTCGCAACCGGCAATAGCCGGCGGCATAAAAATACAATTGCCACCCCATAGAATGGCAATTGTACATAAAGATTTTAGTTTTACGGCAAAACGGTACATCATTTATTTTTTAACCACTTTAGCTGATATGCTTTTACCATCTACAATGATTATAGCGGTATACACGCCGGCGGGCAGGTTATTCATGTCTACGGTGATATGATTTTCGCCTTTTTGGATATTTTTAGTGATTAACCGCACACTGGAACCATTGATAGTATATAACCTGATCACTGCCACAGCATTGTTCCTTGCCGACAATTTTATATTTAGGAAACCGTCTGTGGGATTAGGATAAACTTCCAGCAGGTCGGTCTGAGCCGGCTCTATCACCGACACTACTGTATCTGTGGGAGGCGTAGCCGGGTTATAGGCTAAAGGCCCTAACACTTCTTTGCGTGCTATTACAATGGCGGATTCTTTATTGAACTTAACGGGCGTTCCGGTAGCATCTATCATCTCTGTAGTATTACTGGCAGAAGGATGCTGCATAGAAACAAACATAAACTTATAATCCGGAGAAAAGGTCATACCCGTGGGCTCACAGCCGGCTGGCGTCACTGCAAAAACCTTTACGGCAGGATTCATCTGCGTATGACAGGGCGGAACCATCCAGATGTGGTTGCGACCGCCATCCTGGATAACATACAGGTTACCTTTATCGTCGAAAGTAAGATTGTCCACACCGCCTCTCCATTGTTCCTCTACAAGACCGGTATCGGTATTAATCACGTATACAAACGAGCTGTTGCCCACAAATACTTCTGCGCCACTAACCGTGTTGCCCTGATCACGGAAGCGGTATACGCGGCTGCTGGCTTTCGACGTAAAGTAAATCCGGCCATCTACAGGACTGATTTCTACATCTTCTATCTGGTCGAAATTGGTAGCGCCTACGGCAGCGGCAAAAGCCCTCGAATTATTGCAATCTTCCGGTGTTGTATTAGGAATACCTACCCAGGTACCCGTAGTAGCTGCATCCAACGGACCATCCAGCTTCAGAACATACAGCGACCCTTGCGACATATCTTCAGCAACGTCAGCAATATATTTAAATATAAAACCCGGATTTTCATCGTTGGCCAGGTAAGCGGTCTTCCTGTCTGCCGGATCAATTACCACGTTTTCGTGCGACATACGGCCCATACGCCACAGTTTTTGTTGTGCGCCGCCTTTGTATGACTTTATCGACGCTGTAGCCGGATCGATTTCCACCAACCAGCCTATATCCTGGTAGCCATCGCCATTGGCGTCTACCGTAGGCAACGTCTCCTCGCTGGTGATGATCGTGTTCCAGGGGGTAACAGTACCCGAACAGTTACGGCCCGTGCCGCCTACCACGCTGAAATCCACAGGTACATTATTCGTAAGATTCCATACATGAGTGGCCGTATCAAAATTGATGCTCAGCATAGAAACGCCGGCC
>JBEBWN010000386.1:0-4050 GCA_040392235.1 Taibaiella helva
CCGATCGACCATTAGGCCATTAATCTCCCTTGAAAAGGCCGGAATCCAAAACATTAGAATACCTCCTCCGGTCCCCATTTCATTATACACTTCCTACTAATACTCAGAGGATGTCCTGACGATACCAATGACACTATTCTGTAACGCCTGGATACCAAGTCATTATGCCATCGTTATTGCAAAAAATAAACCCGTCGATGGGACGGGAAAATGGGGGAAAGGATAGCTGGGCAGGGCATGGCCGCAAGCATACAAAAGTCGGTACAACACCCAATGAATCCAGCCTCTTCTTTGCACCTTTGCGAGAAAATTTTATGCTTTAGGAATGCGGAGGGCCAACGGGCGCCTCCGGCGAAACCGGCAAAAAATTCCGGGTCATTTTTACATGTGGAATACCCACTTCTGTAAAAAGAGCGCTGGAAACAACATAGCCTGAACGTTCGTAAAAGGGAACTGCTTCAATACGGGCATGCATAACAATACCCTGTTTACCCATATTTATAGCATAAACGCCGGCTGCTTGCAATAAAGCCGCGCCAATGCCCTTTCCCTGGCAAGCTGTATCCACAGCCATTTGCCGCAACTTAAAAATATGAGCATCATAATGTTGCAACATAACACAGCCTAACACCACTCCCTCCTGCTCGGCAATAAAGGTAATTTGCTCCTTCTCCGGTTCCAGGTCTTCATCCTGTATATTCAAGCCGATCGGTGTTCGTAAAATGCGTTGGCGCAGGTCCAAAACCTGAGTATATAAAGGATGTTCGTAACTGATAATGCGTATGTCCATAAATAGTGTTAAGTAAAAAGGCAAAAACTTAAAAAAGAGAAAATAAGTTGACGGCCAATTAACTATGCGATAACAAGTTGACAAAGTACGATGACTGGACAACAGGCTTTAACTGATTGAATAACATTTCAGCCCTGACGTTGTCGTCTTTTGCACCGCTTTCGCAAAGACCGAAACAAACAGCAAAACTAAAAAATTGCAACCAAAGGCCCTTCTAACCAGAAACATTCAATAATTATAAAATATAACAATTGCATATTTGCACGGAGCTCCGTAACTTCGGCAAAGTATATTGTTTAACCCAATTAATGTATTCCTCTTTTCGTCTTTCTAAGGGTAAGCGTACAAAAAGGAAATACACGGCAGAATTAATATTTTTTAAAATGAGGAAATGTATTGCCTTTCTGGCACTGGTATCATTAGCGGCTATATCTTGTAAAAAGGCAACAAGCTTTCGTAAAGATGCCGAGATTATCGGATACGACGCCAGTGAATGCGAATGTTGCGGCGGTTATATGGTACGCATGGCGGATGGCGCATCCAGTAAGGTGTACCTGACCCATAGCTTTCCCAAGGGTTCTGGTATCAACAAAGATTACCCTTTTCCCGCTTCGGTAGAAATAGACTATAAGATGAGCGAGGGCGACTGCGATAACTATATTGATATCAGCAGGCTACGACATAAGTAACCCTTTCCCTGCGCTTGATCGGCCTGAACGCGGGGAAGAACAAAACATATGCCTGAATACAAAGAACAGGATATTATCGAAGGTTGCCGGCGCAATAAACGACAGCACCAGGAACAGTTGTACACCAGATATTACAACCTGTTCCTGAAATTATGCGCCCGGTATGCCCGGGATATGCATGATGCCGAACAACTGATGCAGGATAGTTTTCTGAAGATATTTAATCATATCCACGACTATTCGGGAAAGGGATCTTTCGAGGGCTGGATGCGGCGCATCGTTGTGAATACCTGCCTGGACTACCTGAAAAGCAAATACCTCAAGAGCGCGATGCAATTGTACTTTCCGAACGAGATCGGGGAGTCTGCTACCTTTAAAGTGGCCAACCAGGCCCTCGACAGGATGGCCATGAAAGATATATTGGGCATTATCCAGACATTGCCCCCTATGAGCCGGGCCGTATTCAACCTTTTTGTGTTTGAAGGCTATAGCCATAAGGAAATTTCCGTATTAATGAATATAAGCGAGGGCACTTCCCAATGGCATGTCAATAATGCCCGGAAGAACCTGCAGCAAAAAATAAAAGCCAGTCAACTGACAGAAACTAAAGTGCTATGAGCAACAATGAGTTTGACAAATTGCTCTTAAAAAAGCTGAGAGAGGAAGAGATGGAGTATAAGCCGGAGAGCTGGGAGCGCTTGTCGCAACTATTGCCCCCCGAGATGCCCTCTATTAAGGCAGACGGTAATCGCAAATGGCTGGTGCTGACCAGCGCCGCAGCGGTAGTAGCCATGTCATTGGCTGTCTTCTTTTTCTACAAGTTTGTACAAAACAAACCGGCTAACGACGGGAAGGCCGCTTTATTAGCCGGTCAAATTATAGCGCCGGTCAAACCGGCGCCAACAGAGGAAATGGTTTTGCATAATACAACCGAATATACCCCGCAACCTGCCCGGGGTGGTAAAACACCTTCTGCCGCGGCCCATGTTACAGCGTACTCATTGCCCACGTTGGCCACAACCCGGGGCAGCACTGCTAACAACCTGGCAGCTAGCATGAATATCGCTGCAATGCGCCAGAAGGAACAAAGTGTCAACAGCAATGCAATGATCAAGGAAAATACCGGAAACGATATTGTTGCTACGCCCGCACAGCCACCGGTTACAGATAAACCGGAACAAAACCAACAGCTATTCGCCCACGAGGCCAGCAATCTGCCCCGCGTAACCTATGATAACTACCTGAGTCAAAATAAAAATGCAGGACAAACCAGTATAGGCCTGGGAGGGGGTATGAGCTATGGTAATATGAATGCTGGCTACGCCATTGGCGTAAGCGCCCGCACAAAGATTGCCGGCGATTTCTTTGTAGACGGTACCGTAGCGATGCTGTATAACAATAATACCAGCAATACAGCGGTCAATAACGGCCCCCCACTCAACGACAACAGTTATAAAACGGCGGCACGCCCTGAAAGTTTTTCGCAAACTGTAGCTACACCTGCTATCAGTCCTATTCAAAAACTATACTATGTGCAATTTAATCCCTCAGTTGGCTATCAAATTGACCCTAATATAGCCGTGAGTGTTGGCGGCGACTTTCAACAAATGCTGAATAAAAACGAAGAGATTGTATTACAATCAGCGAACCAGGCCAAAATACTACCTAATTTCGATATTGGGTTGACTACCAAATCCGAGTTCAGCATTACCCCTAATATACAGGCCGGCCTTATTTACCGTGAGGGTTTGAATAACCTGATTAAAAACGAAAGTATAAAGTACGTTAACCGGCGATACATCCAGGTGCAATTTAAATATAATTTACCCCTGAACTGATCCGGTAGTGGTTAGTTGATTATGAGTTAGCCCCGCGTGTGCCGAACGCTATTGCACATTCCAACCGTCCCTAACCACCACCGTCACCACAATAATTTTGTGGCTACAATGCCATTCCTTCCACTTTCATAATCTTTAGCGCTCGAATATTTCCAATCAGCCGGCTGAAGAACAAATCCAGATGCTACCGGATTATTGTGTATATAGTCTATTTTTTGCTCTATGATTTCTTCGCTCCACAGTTCAATAGGTTTATTATGGTGCTGCCACAACATATGTTCTTTTGTATTACTCGTTTTATGGGCGGCCCTGGCCATCATCCACAGGAGCCATTCCTTTCTGCTTTCAACAGGATTCACCTCTATCTCATTTTTCAGCGCCTTCGAGGTAAATGATTTGAACCTGCCTAATAACTTTTCGGGTTCATTACTTCGATCTCTAAAAATCAAATGCAGATGGCTGGGCATGATGCACCAGCAAAAAATGTCCATTCCTTTTCCGGAGTAAAAATTTAAATTATCAACAATAATGGAAAAGTATGTCTCGCGCACAAACAGATCAATCCAATAAACGGTAGCAAAACTTACGAAATATAAGCTTTCCTTATTATGAAATTTATACTTCCTGCTCATATCATAAAAGTAATAAATTATTTAATGAGATGTTCTTGATTGGTGCTTTGTTTAATTGGGAGTGGACACACGCGAGGGCGCGTGCGCCAGCATGTATTTTA
>JBEBWN010000387.1:0-4049 GCA_040392235.1 Taibaiella helva
GTAATCATATCGGTCTTTCAAATAACATTACTGTAGTTAAAAAACGAAATTACCATTCTGTACAAAGGGATACCGTCGTTTGCAAGAAGGAGGTACTACTTTCTGCCCAAAAATCTGATGGAATTGCCTATCAGTGGCAGGACGGCAGTACAGGTAAAGATTTCACTGCTCATCATTCGGGGACCTTTTGGGTGCACTACCGTAATTCCGATTTGGAATGTGTAGATTATACCGACACCTTCCATTTGGTCATGTTAAATGAAATACGGTTCTACAGTGGTACCGATCTGCAAGCCCTGTGCAAAGCTGATACTTTTTTGCTGCAGGCCAAGGTAAGGAATGCGGAACATTATGTTTGGGAAGACCAAATACCGGGCAAAGATAAAGTAGTGCGTCATCCGGGCCTTTACTGGGTAAACTATCGAATAGATTCTCTATGCGCGGTATATTCTGATACTTTCAAGGTGCATTACCCCGCTAAGGATCCCCTTTTGTCATTTGAGGTTGACAGCTTGCTGTGCCTGGGCGACACCTTAGCTTTTCAAAATACTTCCGATGAGGTATTTAATAGATTTCATTGGCGTTTTGGGGATAGGGTAGAAACGGACCTGAAAAGTCCTGATCATTGCTATACTAATACAGGCAGTTACGATGTAAAGCTCATAGGCTGGATAGATGAAAAATGCGCCGATTCTTTGATCAGGCAAATAGCTGTAGATTCTATTTTCCAGGTTCGTTTTACAAAAGACAAAGTAGCTATTTGCAAGGGGGAACCGGTGCAATTTTTTCCCGGGACGGACGATCATATCATATCTTTATATTGGCGCTATGGCGATGGTATTGCCCTGCATACCACCGATAAGTATGCTACTCAGCATGCTTTCGATCAAGCCGGCGTCTTTCCCGTTATGCTTAAGGCTTCCCATCGCGTATGTCCTGAAACATTTTACATCGATACAGTAGTCGTTCGGGCACTACCTGTGATATATTTAGGTCCCGATAGTGTTTTATGTTGGCGGGGCGAGCCCATACTGTTGCAAAACCAGGCGGCGCTTCCAGAAGGTCCTTACCGATATTTGTGGAGCACCGGTGCCACTACTGCCAGTATTCAGGTATTACAGGAAGGCTCTTATTGGCTGCACATTACTGCCGATACTTTAGGTTGTAGCAATACGGAATCAGTAACGATAGTCAAAGGTTGCCATATCAATATTCCCAACGCTTTTACGCCGAATGGCGACGGCATTAATGACTATTTCTTTCCCAGGCAATATTTATCAGGTCAGGTCCAAACTTTTAAACTGCAGATTTTTAATCGTTGGGGGCAGCAGGTCTTTGAAACACGGAACTTAGATGGTCGCGGCTGGGACGGCTCCTGCAAAGGGACGCTGCAGCCATCCGGCATTTATGTTTATGTGATGGAGGTAACGACGGGCAACGGTATAAGAGAGCAGTATAAGGACAATGTTACCTTAATAAGGTAAGTTGTGGTGTCACTCTGAAACGATGGGATAAACGTTCTGTTGTTTGTTCAGCCTGCTGAGGTTCATTTCAACCCGGCCTCTGTGGCTATTTCCGGATAGTTTATGAGTGTCAGCAAATATGAGTGAAGTTTTTTTACGGACCAGGACTATGCAGGCTGCCGGTTGGGTGGCAGAAAGGCAAAATAAATAAAATAACTATTTGATAATTAATTACTGCGGTACAAGCTACCACTGTGCTTTATTTGACGTTAAGTTGATGCCCCATGCCCATAATCGATTTGATAGCGATGATCAGTTTCGGCACGCCAATAGTAAAAATACTGCAGGTACAGCTTGTTATTATTACACTGTTATTGCTTCCTGTTTATGGTAGCCATTGCCAGGAACAAAAACAATTGCTTTTGCCGGAAATCAGGGAAAGCGCCTGCCTGTTCCCGGAGTGGAATTTCAGTATACAGTTGGTTAATGCCGGGATGAATGGGCCGGCACCGGCCATTTTGAGTCGCATCGAACCATCGTTTAGAGGCAGCCCTTTGACCTACACTAACTGTTGTATCAGTTACCGGCAGATGCTTGAGGCTTTTAAAGAAAAACAATACAGGCTGGCTGCGCAATATGCAGATGCCGTTATTGGACTAGTAGTAGGGCACTATAACAGTGGCATGCTGTGCGAGGCCTATATGTGCAAGGCCGTGTATGAACAATATGAAGAAAGCTTTGAAAAAGCCATTGCATTTTACCAGGAGGCTATGCATTATTCCGGCGATGTGCGGCGTAAGGTAGAGGCTTTGGGTAATATAGCAATTATATTGCTGAGCATTTCACAACAGGAAAAGGCCCTGACCTACCTAAGCCATGCTGATTCGCTCTTCAACAACCTTCATTACGATTCTGCTCAAAACGCTATTGCTGTATGGTTATTATGCGTACGTGCACATATGCTTTTTTTTGGCGGCCGGGTAACGGAATCCGTCGCGGTGTATGATAGTGCATTAGGCTTGTCTGGCGATATGTCGACCAGTATATTTATTTTATACCACAAAACCATGTTGCTGGTACAGCAGAAAAGTGGGGCGGAGCGTTATGCAAGCTTTCAAAAGCTGATCCCCTATTTGGACATAGATACCTTAGCCCGGCAACAGAAGGCCTTTATATATGTGGCCGGTGGTAATGCCTGTTATATACAAAAAGATTATACTGGAGCCTTGCGTTTCTTCAGTGCAGCTATGCGTTATATGGATGCGTTGCCGGGAGCAGACCGCAGGGCATTATTGCATCAGCTGGCTGCTGTGTCGGCGGCAAGGGGCGATTACAAATACGCCTTTCAACTGCATAGCCTCGTTCATCGCCAGGAAGACAGCATTAAGTCGGTACGGGTATTGAAGAGGGTAACTGAGTTGGAAGGGCAATACAGAATTGCGGAAAAGGATCAGGTTATGCAGGAGGAGCAGTTAAAAACGCACATGGCTGAACAGCGACATTACAAAGTACAAATTGCACTAACCGGAGGCCTGCTGGTTGTGGTCCTGCTACTGGCTTTCCTGGCGGTCCGTTTTACCTATCTGAAAGAACGGAAGGAAAGAATGGTTAGCCAGTTACAGGCAGGACAATACAGCGCGCTGTTGGCAGGCGAGGAGGCCGAGAAGAGCCGGATGGCCCAGGAACTGCATGACGGGGTATACAGCACTATGGCCGCCACCCATTCTTACCTGCATACTTTTGAACAATTATATCCTCACATTGCATCCGATCAACATTTCTCGCGCCTGAGAGCCCTGCTGTTAACCACTTCGGGCCAGGTACGCTCGGTAGCACACCGGTTGGCACCCTACGACCTGGGCAAGGATACCTTTGCGCAGGCTATACACGATTTCTGCAAGTCCCTGTTTCCTTTATCCACAGCAGTAGAGATCCAGTCGTTCGGCGAAGAATATAAATGCTCCCGGCCGGACAAACTTATCCTGTACCGCTTACTACAGGAACTCTTACTCAGTCTGAACGAATATGTTTCCCCACAAGAGTTGATTGTGATGCCGGGTTTTGGCAGAGGGGAGCTGAGTCTTTCTGTAGAGGTAAAGGGGCAGGGAATGCTTCCGCCGGAGGATGCCCGGTTTGCCCGGATAAAAAAAAGGATTGTACAATGCCGCGGGACAATAACAGTAACGGTGCAGAGCGAAAATGCCGCTGCTATCCATCTTTGTAT
Source organism: Taibaiella helva (assembly GCA_040392235.1). Lineage (GTDB taxonomy): Bacteria > Bacteroidota > Bacteroidia > Chitinophagales > Chitinophagaceae > Taibaiella > Taibaiella helvus_A. The sequence goes on from JBEBWN010000387.1 coordinate 3,688, forward strand.
TCCGGCAACGCCGGTTATAGTCGATAATGGTAGGCCTCTGCAGGGTTAAAGGGTGTCGTTATTGCCGATTCAGCCGCTTTCAATGCCCTTTTTTATAAGCTGTTTTCAATCAGATCCCTTTCCCAGGATTTGCCATAGACTGGATGCTTTTGTTGATTTTTTCTTGGCAACTGCCAATTGCAGGGCGATTATGTTGTTCAACCGTATTCTTCTGCGTTCCCGTCTATTGCGCGACAGCTCATCGTTTGGATTTCGGTGTTTTTGAGGGCGATGAATGGCCTTCGGGTCGATTAGGCGGTATCGGATATGTTACTTTTTGGCTTGGCCCAAAAAGTAACCAAAAAGTCCAAGACAAAAAAATG